>CAYWOV010000406.1:0-4413 GCA_964459965.1 uncultured Planctomycetaceae bacterium
CGGTCGATTCCGGCACGATCATGTACTACAAGGAGGCCAAGAACGGCCAAATCCTTGAAGAGGGGATCAACGAGGCTGGGGCCATGTCGTCGTTCGTCGCAGCGGGGACGGCCTATTCGACCCTCGGTATCCACATGATCCCGTTCTACATCTATTATTCGATGTTCGGGTTCCAGCGCGTGGGCGACCTGATCTGGCTGGCCGCCGACGCCCGCACGCGAGGATTCTTGATCGGCGGCACATCGGGACGAACGACCCTCAACGGCGAGGGGCTGCAACATCAAGATGGTCACAGCCAATTGATCGCCAGCTCGGTCCCCAACATCCGTGCCTACGATCCCGCCTTTGCGTATGAGGTGGCCGTGATTATTCAGGACGGTCTGCGCAGGATGTGCCAGGAAAACGAAGACGGATTCTATTACGTCAGCGTCTACAACGAGAATTACGCGATGCCTGAGATGCCTCCTGATTGCGAGGAGGGGATTCTCAACGGCCTCTACAAGCTGCCTGGAAACGGCAAAGCCGGGAAAAAGGACGCACCGCGGCCGCAGCTCTTCGGCAGCGGCCCGTTGCTCAACGAGGCAATCCGGGCTCAGTTGATCCTGTCCGAGCGGTTCGGCATCGAGAGCGACGTGTGGAGCGCGACGAGCTACAGCCAGTTGTTCCGCGACGCGCACGCCTGCCAACGGTGGAATCGCCTGCATCAAAAAGAAACCCCCCGTCGCAGCTATTTGGAACAGGTGTTAGCCGGACTTCCGGGCCCGTTCATTGCCGTCAGCGATAATGTGCGGCTGGTTGCCGAACAGATCCGTCCGTGGGTTCCCGGACCATATCTTACGCTGGGAACCGACGGCTTTGGACGCAGCGACACGCGGCAGGCGCTGCGGCGGCACTTCGAGATTGATGCCGAGCACACTGTGTATGCGGCGTTGATTGCGTTGTCCGAGCAGGGCCAGTTTGATAAGAAGAAGCTCCCGCAGGCGATCAAGGATCTCGCGCTCGATCCCGATAAGCTCGATCCGGCAACCGCCTAGGTTGCCGCAAGTGCGAAGCGCTGCGAAACTGCGTGTGTCGTGCACCCGCGCCGAACGAATCGCTCAGGTTGTGCTGCACGAATCTCGCTTTACATGTTGTCGAGCGGTTTCGTCGCAAGGGGCAACGGAGAAGGCTGCACGAGGGTAGTGGGTAGAAACGATGACGGTTGAATTCAAACTTCCGCTGATCTCCGAAGGCGTCGAGGCCGCCGACATCGCCGCCGTCCATGTTCATGAAGGTGATCTGGTCGAGGCGGGGCAAATCGTGTTGGAGGTCGAGACTGAAAAGGCGGTCGCTGAGATCCCGTCGCCGCATTCCGGTCGCATCTCAAAAATCTTGGTGAAGCCCGGCCAAACGGTAAAGATCGGCGAACACCTGCTGACGATCGACGAGTCCGCCTCCCCCGCGGGCGAGGGGAAGGCAAAGGCGGCCGCTGCGCCAGCTGCCGAAAAGCAGGCTTCATCGAAATCGTCCCAATCCGAAACGGCTCCCTCGCGCCCCGCAGCGCCGTCGAAGTCCGAGCCCGCTGTGGCTGCCGCACGTGCGCCGGTCGAATCGGCTGCTGGGAGTTCCGAAAAACCGGCAAAGCAGACGCCGACACCGACCGTTGTCGCGACGCGGACGCACGTTGACGACAACGGACACGACGAGGCCCCCATCCCGGCAGGACCGTCGACACGGCGTTTGGCCCGCGAACTGGGCGTTGATCTGCATCAGGTCTCAGGTTCAGGTCCCGGTGGCCGGATTACAACAGACGATGTGCAGGCATTTGTCCGCACATTGACGACCGGCCGCACGCTCAACGTTGTCGGGCCGATGGCCGGAATGGCGCTGCCACAGTTCGATCGGTTTGGACCGACGGAACGCCAGCCGCTGAACAAATTGGCTCGCGTGAGTGCCGCCAATCTGAGCGTCGCCTGGCAGACGGTGCCGCACGTTACACAGCACGAATTGGCCGACGTGACGGAACTTGAAGACGCCCGGCAAAGCTACATGAAAACCGTCGGCCAGAGTGGACCGAAGATCACAATGACGGCGATCATGGTCAAGGCCGTCGTCGGCGCGCTGAAGGCATTCCCCAACTTCAATTCGAGTATTGATGTGGATGCCGGCGAACTTGTGATCAAGCGGTATTTTCATATTGGAGTTGCCGTCGACACCGAGTACGGGCTGTTGGTACCGGTCATTCGGGACGCGGATCGCAAGACCGTTTTGACGATCGCCACTGAGCTTGCGGCACTCGCGAAGAAAGCCCGCGATCGCAAGTTGGATGTCGGCGACATGCAAGGTGGGACGTTTACCATCACGAATCTGGGCGGTATCGGCGGAACCGCCTTCACCCCAATCGTGAACTACCCGGAAGCGGCAATCTTGGGCCTCTCGCGATCGCAAACGCAGGTCAAGTTGGTCGACGGAAAACTCGTCGAACGGTTGATGTTGCCTCTCTCCCTTTCTTACGATCACCGCATCGTCAACGGGGCCGACGCGGCACGATTCGTCGTCAAGCTGTCGGCCATTCTGTCCGACTGCTTCCAGTTGCTGATCGAGTGCTGATTCATGGGGGACGGGAGCGCAGAAGTCGTCGTGATCGGCGGAGGGCCGGGGGGCTATCCGGCGGCATTTGACGCAGCCGACCGGGGCATGGACGTGACCTTGGTCAATGACGAGGCCATTCCCGGCGGCGTCTGTCTGCACCGCGGCTGCATACCGTCCAAGGCCCTGCTGCACGTCGCCAAGCTGATTCATGAGGCGGACGACGCAGGTCAGTGGGGCCTCACTTACGCCAAGCCAAAGCTCGAAATCGAGCGGCTGCGGGCCTTCAAGTCGTCGGTCGTGGGCAAGCTGACCGGCGGCGTGGCTGAGCTGTGCAAGCTCCGCGGCGTGAAAATGATCCAAGCGCGGGCTCGGTTTCTCGACTCAAGCACGCTCGAGCTGAAAAAGCCCGACGGATCGACGCAAAAACTCGCATTCAAAACAGCAATTATTGCCACGGGCTCGTCGCCGGTCATGCCGCCGATCTTTGCGATCGGTGACCCGCGAGTGATGGATTCCACCGGCGCTTTGGATTTGCCGGATGTTCCGCCCCGATTGCTCGTGGTGGGCGGAGGGTACATCGGACTTGAAATGGGGTCAGTCTACGCTGCATTGGGCTCGAAAGTGACCGTGGTCGAAATGACGCCCGGTCTGCTTCCGGGCGCCGATCGTGATCTTGTTCGACCGCTCAAAGCTCGCTTGGATAAGTCGTTTTCCGCCATTTACCTCAATACAAAGGTCACCAAGCTCTCGGCCTCCAAAGAAGGAATTACAGCCGAGCTTGAGGGAGATGGAGTCGAGCCCAAGCAGACGTTTGACCGTGTTTTAGTCGCGGTCGGGAGGCGTCCGAACAGTCGCGATCTCGGTCTGGACAGGACGAAGGTCGAGCTCGATCAGAAGGGGTTCATCAAAGTCAATCCGCAGCGCCGCACGGCCGATCCGAATATCCTGGCGATCGGCGACGTCGCCGGCGAGCCGATGCTGGCCCACAAAGCGACGCGCGACGCGCATGTTGCGATTGAGGCCCTGGCCGGCGAACCGGCGGCCTTCGACAACCTGGCAATTCCCGCCGTCGTCTTTACCGATCCCGAAGTGGCCTGGTGCGGCCTGACGGAGACCGAGGCGAAGAATTCCAACCGCGAGGTGAAGGTGGCGCGGTTCCCGTGGGCCGCCTCCGGCCGGGCGCAGACGATCTCGCGGACCGAGGGTCTGACAAAAATTCTCTTCGACCCGAAGACCGAGCGCGTGCTGGGTGTCGGGATCGTTGGAGCGGGCGCGGGCGAGTTGATTGCAGAAGGCGTGCTGGCTGTGGAGATGGCGGCCGTCGCCCGCGACGTGGCCGAAACCATTCACGCGCATCCCACTCTGTCCGAAACGCTGATGGAGGCCGCCGAAGCGGCATTCGGCCAGGCCACGCACATCTACCGCTCAAAACGATAAGAGGCTCGCACAGCTTTTATTGGGCCTCGCGCCATCGCGATATTTCCTCGGCATCCTGCTGGGCATCTGCGGTCATTTGCTCGCGCAGCAGAGAAAGCTTGTCTGGCGGAGCAATTTTCAAGAGCCGCTGAAGACTGAGCGGCTTTTCATTGCGATTGACGGCCGAGTCGACGATTGCTGCCAGATAAATCGTGCGGTCACCCGTATCCAGACGGGCCTCGACGCGACAATCAAGCCATGCAACGGCATTGGCGATAATCGGACTTCCGGTCGGCCCGGTTGTCGTTTCCAGATCGGCAAACTTGTCGGCATCGCGGGACGATTGAAGCCCGAATCGCCAGACCAAATCGAGCTGCGATTCGTCCAGGAGATGCACGGCAAACGCGCCGGATCCCTCGATCAATT
>CAYWOV010000407.1:0-4400 GCA_964459965.1 uncultured Planctomycetaceae bacterium
TGCATGAAGCCGACGACGTCGCGCAAGCGGTCGGCTACGTGCGAGATAAAATTGCGCATGGGAACCTCATTCTTTACGGTCAATCGATGGGCAGTGCTGCCATTTTGCGGGCAATTGCCGTCAACGGCGTGCGACCGTCGGCAATCATCGTCGAGTGTCCTTTCGATCGACTGCTTTCAACAGCGGCCAACCGCTTTGATGCGATGGGATTGCCGGCCTTTCCGGCCGCGCATTTACTGATCTTTTGGGGAGGCGTGCAGCAAGGGTTTAACGGATTTCGACACGACCCGGTGGAATACGCACGGGACGTGCATTGCCCGGTTCTGCTCCTGCACGGCGCGAAAGACGCCCGCGTCACGCGCGCCCAAGCCGAGTCGATCTTCCAGAACTTCCCTGCCGAAAAGGAATTCGTCGTGTTTCCCAATGCGGGCCACGAGTCCTACCTTGGCGCGGCTCCCGGCCTGTGGACAGAATCGGTCCTCAAGTTCCTCGAACGACATCAAACGGAGAACTCTCGTGAGCGCTAACAACCATCAGTACCGATTGGCCGCGCGTCCCGTCGGTCTGCCGAAAGAGAGCGACTGGAAGTACACCGAGGAACCGGTCGGCGAACCGGGTGAAGGGCAAATTCTGATCAAGATTCTATACATCTCCCTCGACCCGGCCATGCGGGGATGGATCAACGAGGGAAAGTCTTACATTCCCCCCGTGGGAATCGGCGAGGTCATGCGGGCGGGAGCCGCCGGGAGGGTCATCGCGTCGAAGAACGACAAATTTGCCGTCGGCGACTACGTTGTGGGAGCGTTCGGAATTCAGGAATACGCCATCTCCGACGGCTCCGGCGTCAGCAAAGTCGACCCGCGAATCGCTCCCTTGCCGGTGTATCTTGGGACCCTGGGTATGCCCGGAATGACGGCCTACTTCGGCTTGCTCGACATCGGGAAGCCAAAGCAGGGCGAAACTCTTGTGGTCTCAGCCGCGGCAGGAGCCGTCGGCAGCGTCGTCGGGCAGATCGGCAAAATCAAAGGGTGCCGCGTCGTCGGCATTGCCGGAGGACCAGAGAAGTGCCAATACGTCGTCAAAGATCTCGGCTTTGACGCGGCGATCGACTACAAGAAGGAGGACGTGTCGACCGCGCTCCGCAAGCATTGCCCAGCCGGAATCGATATTTATTTCGATAACGTCGGCGGCGAGATTCTCGATGCCGCACTGGCCCAGCTCGCAAAGGGAGCGCGGATTCCGCTGTGCGGAGCCATCTCGCAGTACAATCATCCCGAAAAGATTCAAGGTCCGAAAAACTACTTGTCACTCTTGATCAATCGGGCGACTCTGCAAGGCTTCATCGTCTTCGACTTCGCCGATCGCTACCTGGAAGCGGCCACACAGATGGCCGGCTGGCTGCTCGCCGGCAAGCTCAAGTCGCGAGAAGATATCGTCGAGGGCTTGCAGACCTTCCCCGACACGTTCTTGAAGCTCTTCAGGGGGGAAAATTTCGGCAAGCTACTGCTCAAAGTGGCTGACGAGTGAGGCACGGTTCGCGTGCTCACTTCATCCTTTATTCTTCGCTCTCGTCATCGTCGGAATCGCGGAGATACGCGGCCGGACGCGGTGGGAAGAAGAGGGGGAAGGCGACTTTAAGCGCGGCACGGATGGTGGCCTTGGCGCCTTTGACGTAAATCGAAATTGGCGCCTGGTAGATGTCGAGCTTGGCATGCTTGGTCGTGTCGGCTGTTTGCCCTAGCAAGATATCGTGCGCGCCGTGGCGGAACGCCACGTCGAGGGACTTGAACAACACGTTGAAATAGAGTTCGTATTCCCGGTTCATTTCGTAATCGATGCCGAGCACCAGTCCGTGAAATGTCTTGTCGCTGAAGACTGAGGCGGCAAACGCCACGACCTCGTCGCCGCGATAAACGAACGTGAACGACGTGTTGTCGGGAAGCCGGCGGGCCATTTCGCGGAGAAATTCGGCGGGCAGGTATTCGAATTGCACTTTCGAGCGGCTGAGCACGGCTTCGTACAGGCGGTGAACCTTGTCCGTATAGTGGTCGGCCGCCCCTTCGCGCCCCGTGAGCGTGACGACGCGAAAGCCGCCCTTGGCGAATTTCTTCAGCGACCCGCGAAGCATCCGCCTGCGTTTCGACTTTATTTGCGACAGGTAGTCCTCGAAGTCGCGATAGCGAGTGGTCGCGTAGTTCATCGGGTAGCTGTCGGCTTTGCGGTAGCCAAGCGAATCCAGCGTCCCCAAATCGCGGCAGCCTTCGGCGTTGAATTCCTTGAAGATAATGAACCTGGCCCGCTCGGTTTTTGCGAACTCGCAAACCAGCCGATCGAGAATCGCCAGCACCGATGCCCGGTCGGCTTCGGGAGCGAAGCGCAGATGGCTGTCGCCCGTCGAGATCGGCAGCCCGCACATCACGATCGTGTTTTTCATCAGCCACGGCCAGAGTCGGCCGATCGCGCTCAACACGACCTTCGCGGAACCTTCCGCGAGCGATGCGCCGTCCACGGTGTACGACGAAAGGCAGGCCGTCGCGACGGCCTGGTCGTCTTTGTCTCGAATCACGACGTAGCGCAACCGGCAGACCGTGCGCATCGAATTCTCGACCGACTCGATGAAGCCCAGCTCCATGAAGGGATCGTTGCTCGGCGTGCGGACGCTGTTCCATTCGTCGGCGTCGACGTCGCCGATCGATTCGTAGACGGAGTATTTGCAGGCGATCGAGGGCTCGGTCCGTGCGCGCTTGAAATGGCTAACGCTGCTGGACTTGGTTGCGGTGATCTGCGGAGAAGTGGCCGTCGCGCTCATCGAGTTATTTTCCTCCCTGGCAGGTTAAAGCCAGCGAGCCGTTGCGGTCGGCAAGCTGCTGACGTTCACGCCGTTTGAAAACATTCCGTAGGAGGTGCGTTCCGGCCTTTTTCGGATCGAAGGTCAGGATTCCGCTCATCCGGAAGAGCGCGAGGATCGTGAGCGCTGTCGAGCGAGGCCGCGAGCAGACATAGCGGCTTTCATACCGCGGCCGGAAGCGGCTCTTGAAATGGTACAGGCCTGCGAAGTCGAAGAGGAAATTGAGCCGCTTCTTGCCGAAGCACAACGAGCGGCGAGTGAGAGCACAATCGCCGGCCAGCGGCTCTTCACAGCCGATGCCGGGAAGGAGGCACAACGAGACCGACTCGACCCCTTCGGCCTTCATGCGAATCATGACTTCGTGAAACAAGTGCGGCACGACTCCCCGAATCGCGTCGGGACGATGGCGGTACATCTCGAAAGACCAACTCCGGCCGCCGTTCATCGGCAGAGCGATCAGAAAGCCCTCAATGCGCGGCGACGAATCCTGTGAATACGCCACAAACAGGCGGCGGCGGCCCCAGCCGCCCACCTCGAGCTGACCTTCGACAAGTTGGATTTCGCCGCTGTGTGCCTTTGTCGCGAGCAACGAGTCGGAGACGGCCCGCAACTCTCGGAGGAGAGCGGTCCACGAGTCGTCGTCCATCTCACGCCGCCTGTGCTCGATGATGGTGACGCCTGCCCTGCGGCAATAATTCGTCTGACGGCGGACCCACTCATAGGGCTTGCCCGACCAGGTGCATTCCTGCAGGTCGACAAACGGTTCTTCGCCCCACTTGGTGACCTGGTATCCGTGCTCGCGGAACAGGGGAAGGTCGTTTTCCCCGATGTTATAGAACGAAGTGAGCAGTCCGAACGAATCGGACAGTTTGTTGTATTCCCGCAACAGCCTCGGCTTCTCTTCGTCGCGGGCGAGCAACCCACCGATCACTTTGACGTACTTACCGAGCCGCCGGTACGAGATCAGGCCGTCTTGTCCCTTCGCACGAAATCGCTTCCACCCTTCTTCGGTTGCGAAATAAGAGTCGTAGACCTGGCCGAATTCGAAGGCCTGCTCTTCGATCTGCGACCAGTGGTCCGAAACCTTGGGGAGGTGAAGCCGCGGCAAGAGAAGTTGCTGCATGTCAGCCCGTCAAGAAAGGTAGGATTGGTCGTCATCCGCCTCCTGCGAAAGATGGCTCCTCGCCTGTGCTGTCAATCAGAGTAAGGACGGGCGGCAAGGGCTGGCAACATGGATAATCTTTAGAAAATGCGGCGCGTCGATTCCCAGTCCGCCTGGCGCGGTTGGAGCATTGGTCGGCTTTCCGGCAACATCGATCGCAGTTGAAACCTCGCGCCGTCTGGGTCTCAAAATGAAAAAGCCACCGCAAGCCTGAGGGTGCGGCTTGCGGTGGCTTTGCAGACGGTTTGCAACAAGGTCTTACAAACAGCGGAGGAACGCTACGAGATCGGTTTTTTCGTCGCTGCTGAGCTTGACGCCCAGCACGAGGTTAAAGAACTCAACCGTGTCGTCGAGGGTCAAGAGGCGTCCGTCGTGGAGGTACGGAGGCGA
>CAYWOV010000408.1:0-4400 GCA_964459965.1 uncultured Planctomycetaceae bacterium
ACGCGGATCGGCTTGCCGGTCAGGAAATCGCCCGGGGGCGATCCGGGCGGGACCTCGAAGATGAACCGCACTTGTTGCGGCCCCTGTTCCTCCCGTTTGGCGGCCTCCTGAAGCGGCTCGAGCGAAACTTTCACAAAGCGGTCGCTCGATTTGACGTCGACGAGGCGGAACTTGTCCTTCATCGAATAGACCAGGGCCGGCAAGGCCGTTTTTGTGCCCGTTTCATGGCCGAAGCGGCCCATGTTCAACAGGAGCTTTTCCGCGTTCCAATAGGCCGAGCCGACGATCGGAACGGCCGACAGGAATCGCACCGGTCCGTGGCGCAAAGCCGTGACCTCGACTTCAACGGGATCTTTTCCCGAGAGTGACGTGCGAACTTTCAAGCGCGTTCGATTGCGGCCGAGCCGCATGTTCTTGCCGACCGTCGCGGTGACCTCGTATCCCGACTGCACCTTCCAACGCTCGAGGTCTTTGCCCGACATCGGTCGATACTCGACTTTGACATTCGAATCGACTGGTTCGATCGAGACAATTTTGAGCGTCTTGTCGAGTTCCGACGTGACAAAGCCGGTCGCTTTGCCGCTCTCATCCTCGGTCACGGTCCCCGCGTCCCAGACGCGCGGTGCGATAGCGAACGGAAGGGCAACTTTGCCGAGGACTTCAAAGTGAATCTCCGGCATGGCCGGATCGTTGGTCCAGATGATGGACGTCTTGTCGAAGATCGGATCGGGCTCCCGCGGCGTCCAACCGATCTCAATGTCCGCCGATTGACCCGCGGCGACGCGGTGATTCGAGAGGCGGCTGATCGTGCATTTGCACTCGGTCGGCCCCTTCGCGATCACGAGCGGGCCTGGTCCCTTGTTTTCGATGCGAAAAATGTGCTTCCGCTCTTCGTTGGTCCCCATGCGACCGAAATCGAACACCCGATCGCGGACGAGAACCACCTTGGGAAGCGCAGCCGTCTCGGCGACGGCGGGTCGCAGTTCGATTGCCGGATCTGCGGGCCGCGACGCGTTGTCGTCCGCGACGCGCCCCGCGAATCGGTCGGCTCCCTCCTTTTTTTCGCGCCAATGTCGCGAGGCTGAGGTTTCCTGAGGTGTTTGCCGAATCGTCCAGGACGCATACCGCGCCGACCAGATCGTCGTCGAAACGCCGACCAATGCAATAAGCGTTCCCACCGCAATCGTCACCGGGCGCATGAAGTGAACTCCAATGTACGGGGTATTCGGATCAAAGCCTATTTGCGACCTTCAAGCAGCTCTTTGGCGGCAGCCGCGACCTCCGGATCCGCGTCGCCGGCGTACTTATCCAGCATCTCGTGGTGCTTGTCCGGCTCGAAGCTCTTGTCGTCTTTGAGCTGATGGAGATAAATCACGCGATCCTCAGACGTTTCCAGCTTCTTGATCGCATCTTCGGGAGCAAACGCGACCGGGGTCCCCCGTGTCTCGTGACCCTTGGGAGGACTGATTTGTCCCGACGCGGACCGACTGCAACCGGCGGCAAACGCTACGCACGCAACCAGGCCGAACAATGCTTCGCGATTCACAACTCGACTCCTTGCCGTCGCCCTGACGGCCTTGGGTATTGAAAGAATGTTTGAAACCCGCAAAATGGAAACAGGCAAGCCTCTCAAAGATTGCCAAGTCCAGAGAGGCTTGAACGGGACCGGTGGCCGGACGCACCGTAAGAGGCGCGTCCGGCCCCGGCTGCTTAAGACGGCAGTGGCTATGCCGTCGAAAATCCCAAAACGCTTACTGCAAGAAGGTCCCGCCCTCGACCGGAATGGCTTCGGCAGCGGAGACCAGATAGCGCAAGATCAGACCCGGCGTCTGGTCGCTCAACAGGTGGACGCTGCCGTCCACCATGGCCACATTCGCTCCGGCCGGGTGAAACGAGAAGATCTCGCCGTTGGAGCCGCAGTGGTTCCAGTACCAGCCGCATGGATTACCAGCGGGCGGGGCAGCGGTGTAGACGCCCGTCGCCGGAGCCGTCGGATTGATGATCTGATACGGCTCGCCCTGAGTCCCTGTGTACGGATTCGTCGGGATTTGATTGAACCCGCTTGGGCCGCCTTGGGGATAAGCGTTTCCGTTGATGTACTTCGGGATATAGAAGCTGCTGGCCGAAATGTAGTACGCGTTGGCCTGCCCGGAAACGATGTTCCCGGTATCCGGCTCGGCCCAGCGGCCCACAATCCGCTTCCCGCTCGGCGGCACGGTGTCGCCCGTCGGCACGACGCCCCCCGTGTACAACACGGTGGCCGTTCCGTTCCAATAAAAGCCCTGCTTGGCGACCGATCCGGAAGAGCCGAAGACCGGATCGTTGTACTTGCCTAATTGGCCCCACTGTGAAGTCTCGAAATTCCGTCCTGATGCCTCGGCGAGCAGGATCGTGTGGCTGGTGCCGTCGCTCACCGACGCGATGGTTGGCGGCTTGGTGGTCCCGGTGGCTCCGTTGACGAGCGTCAGCGTATTGCGCACGCCGTCGGCCGGATCGATATCGGTGCCGATTGTCGGGAAGTAATCAGTGGTCCCGTATCCGTCCGGATCGGGAACGTCGATCGAGCTGCTCGGGCACAGGAGCCAGGGGATGATCGTCTTGGTAACCGTCTGGTTCTGCGGCGCGTTGGCGTCGTTGTAGGCGTGCGTCGCATCGTACTGTGACGAGATGGTGATTTCCTCGGCGTACGGCAAGACGACCGTAAAGAACGACTGCAAAGAGAACGTTGGGAACGGCGGGGTCGCGCCGCTCGACGGATTGGTCGGCGTTGTGAAATCGTTGAGCTGTCCGCCGGTGGGAAGCGTCTTGGTCGCGCTCTCGAAATTGAGGGCTGCTAGCGCCAGTTGCCGCAGATTGTTGCGGCACTGGGTCCGTCGTGCCGATTCACGCGCGGCCTGAACCGCGGGGAGCAACAGGCTCACCAGAACTCCAATGATGGCGATGACGACCAACAGCTCGATCAGGGTGAAACCCGGTCGCGAGCGAGGGCGCCGTCGCGGTGTGCGAAACGTCGTCTTCATTCGTAAGACTCCTGAGGGAAAAGTAAATCAGACAAGAGCAGCTGAAATGAGCCGGCAGAGGCCGCCGGGGTGCCCACGGTGGGCGCGGCGGGGAATCACTTCCCAGCCGTTATCTGCAGTCAATCAAGCCCGATAAGTGTCACATGGCCTTCCTCCTGCGTCCCCGTTTCTATCCGTGATTTGGTTTTTCGGATGGCGTGTAGATCGCGTCGAAGACTCCGCCGTCGGCGAAGAATTTCTGCTGCGCCGCATCCCAACTCGGCGCGACGGCCGTAATGGGGAAGAGGTCGATTGCCGGGAAATTTTCTTTGTGCTTCGCAAACACGCCGTCGTTGATCGGGCGATAGAAATGTTTCGCGATGATCTCCTGTCCCGCGTCCGTGTAGAGGAACTTCAGATAGGCCTCCGCGACTGTGCGGGTTCCCTTGCGCTCGGCATTGGCATCGACGACGGCGACATAGGGTTCGGCCCGGATGCTCTTGGACGGATAAATGATCTCAAGCTCTCCGCCGGATTCCTGCACTTCGAGATGGGCTTCGTTCTCCCAGGTGAGGTGCACGTCGCCGATTCCTCGTTGGGCAAACGTCGTCGTTGCGCCGCGGGCACCCGTTTCGAGCACGGGCGTTTGACGGTACAGCGCGGCGATAAACTGCCGGGCCTGCTCCTCTGATCCCCCGGATCGGATCACGCTGCCCCACGCGGCAAGAAAGCTCAATTTGCCGTTGCCCGACGTCTTGGGATTCGGCGTGATCACCACGACGTTCGGTTTGACAATATCCGGCCAGTCCTTGATGCCTTTCGGGTTGCCGTGCCGGACAACGAAGACGATTGTCGAAAAATAGGGGAGCGAATGGTTCGGCAGCCGCTCTTCCCATCCCGACTTGATCAGCCCTCGTTTGCGGATCGCGTCGGTGTCGGACCAAAGTGCCAGAGTGACAACGTCCGCGTCGAGCCCGTCGATGACGGCTCGGGCCTGGCTGGATGAACCCGCGTGCGATTGCTTGATGGCGACTTCGATCCCCTTGTCGGCCCGATATTTTTCGATGAACTGCGTATTTAAATCGCGCCAGAGTTCCCGCGTGGGATCGTAAGAGACATTGAGCAATTCAACGCTCGAGCCGGGGGATCCCGCGACGGGGCCACCGCACCCGACCAGGCCGACGGTGTAACTGACCAGCAATAGACCAAAAAATGCGAACGGCCCACGGAGCGATCCGTCACGCAACGTCGATGCCATCAATGAGGTTCCTGGCGAATATGGAGAATTTGTGATAATTAATCACGACCTGAGACGTGATTGTTTGGTTCGCAAAATTTTTTAAATGCCTTCTCCGCCGACGAACTCCGTGGAGAAGACCTCTTCACGGGTGACGATAGGCC
>CAYWOV010000409.1:0-4399 GCA_964459965.1 uncultured Planctomycetaceae bacterium
CGACTCCCTCCCATTCCAGTCCCACGCGTTTGACGCCAAAATCGTCGTGAGCGCGGACTTTGAAACTCAACATCTCCGAATCGAGCACGACCTTTTGCCGCGGCAAACCTTCGCAGATCAGGCTGGGCGGCTCGTCATCACGGCCATTGATCGAGAGGGTAAAGGGCTGCTGCCCGGCCAGACCGAATTGGTCGAGCCAGCGGAATTCAACTTTCGTGGCACCTTGAACCGGAATCGGCACACTGGCGACTGCGTTTCCCGACGGCCGCTGCTCCCGGCCGTCGACTTCAAAGCGGGCCAGCTCGCGGCTCGCGGTGGCCAAAAATCGAACGCGGCTGCCGTTGACCGGCGAAAGAGTTCCCCCGCGCACGTCCTTCGTCTGCACTTGCGGCAAACCCAGATATTCGGGAAGCGAGATCTCGGCGATTGCGGAGGTCAATTCGGGACGAGACATCGGTTCGACATGCGTCCGCTGACGCCAATCGCCAATGCGAACGTCGATTGTTTCGGGCCCGATTTGCGCCGGCAGATTAAATTTATATGCCCCGCCATTCAGCAGAGCGGACACCGGTTGTTGGGCTCCTAGTTGTGCCAATCCCTCGTGAGGTCGTGTGACAGTCTTTGGTGCCAAGTGGACATCGAGCGAGAAAGGCTCGCCGTGCGCCACCACGATTCGATCGGCCAACGGTTCGATGGAAGCGAAGGTGTAGCGAGGCGTTCGCAACCATGGTGCCAGCAATCGCGCCCATGCGTTCGCCCCGGCGGCGGGAAAAATCGCCAAAAGCGCGACGACAGCCACTAAAGGGACGGCGGCGAGCGCGATCCACAGGCGATGCCGCGGGTTGGGCACCGAATCCCGGAAGTCCCGCTTGCGGGCCTCTTCGGCGACCTGCTGAATCGCCGCGACGCACAAGGTGCGCGAGCGCGCCTGCTCAAAATCGTTCCGGATCAGCTCGATGATTCCGAGCAGCTGATCTCCGATGCCTGGGTGCTTGCGGGTCAATAGACGGGCCAGTTGCTCCAAACGCCGATTGCGCCAGATCCAGCGGTGTGCGGCCAGCGGGATTACCGCGCAACTGACAGCCGCCACGGCGAAGAGGAAATAGCGAGCCCAGAGGGGAGTTTCCCAGACTCGATCGAGCCCGAAGAGCACCAGAAACGCGACCACAATGCCGAAAACGGCGCCCGAGACCGATTCGATCATTTTGATCGACCAGACTCGTTTGCGGAACGCGTGGAGCTGGCTTTGCAGCGCTTCGGGGAGCTGCAATTGGTCACTCGCTCGAACAAGGCTCATCGCACCCTCCTGAAAAGCCGCAAGGGCCTCGTAGCGCTGCTAAGACTTTAACAGAACTGGCCTTGGACTTCGACCATCGCCCTCTATTGTCAGGATACATTCCGACGCATCAGATCAGTCCCACAAGCTTCCGAATGGACCAAAAAAGCCCTAATAGGGCGACCAGGCAGGCCGCCGGCAGCGGATGACTCCAAAGCGGTGAGCGACGAATCACTGGCGGCGGGTCGGGCAAACTCGCCAGAGATTGTAGGACTTGCTGCAACTGATCAGCCGTGACCATTTTGCCCTCCGTCACGCGGGCCAGTTCCTCGAGGACCTCCGGCCGCGCCGGCTTGCCCGGCCGCTCTGCCGCCTCGCCTTGGACGAAGAACGAGGCCGCGAGCTTCGCGCCGGTTTCCTGGCACGACAGGTCGATTTGGTGTTTGCCCGGCTCTTTCGGCGTGAAGCGGCCCGTGAACATGCCCCATTCTTCGCCGCTGGAGGCCAACCGCACCGTTTCGGATGCGCCGGAAGGTGCGGTGATTCGCGCCGTCACGCGGCCGCTATGCAGCGGCTCGCCGCTTTTCTCCATGACGTTGACGTCGAATGTAAGTGTCTGATGAATCTGCGGCTGATCGGGCACGTAGAAGAGCCGCATCGTTTCACCTTTGGCCATATTGCGTTGATAGGCCATCCAGCGGACGACCTGCCCCCAAAAGCGATAGTGATACTTATCTTCCACACCTTTGCGCCAACGCCAAGCGCCGTCGGTCCCCATGAACAGGACCTTGCCTGCGCCAAAGGTACGCGTCACCAGCAAGGGAATTCGTCCGAATTCGTTGGAAACGTCCTTGTGCACGCAGAGAACTTCGGTGCCGGCCTTGGCTCGCTGGACCGGTGCGTACCATTGAAAGCCCGGTAGCCCTTCCCAAACTTCCGAGTTTTCGTCCTCGGAGTCCGCGAGCTTTGTGAGCAGGCTGCGGCGGCCGAGATCTGTCAGCTCGAAATGGCTGGGAATGCGAAGGCCCCAGCCGTTGGGCTGTGCCGCGTCAAGTACGACGGGGCACAGGTCACCCAACTCGGTGTCGAAGAGCGAGAACTCTCGTCCCTCCCAGCCCGGCATAAAGACGAGACCGCTTGCCTGACGCTCGACCAATCCCTTCAGCAGCCGGCACTGGTCGGCCGTCAATTGGCCGTCGCCGACGCCAACGTCGCCTAGGAAGACCACGTCGTATTTGGACAGTTCATCGAGGCGCGCTGGGAATTGCTTGATGTAGTCCTTATTGCCGCCGCCAGGCTTCCCCAGTCCCGGATGAAACAAGAGGCAGGACACCTCGACGCCCGGATCACGCGATAAGGCATTCCGCAGGTAGCGATATTCCCATCGGGGGTACGATTCGACGACCAGCACTTTCAGTTTTTCCTCGCGAACGGAAATCGGCGCGGTGCGGCGGTTGTTATCTACCAGTGTTTCATCGGCGTTCGGAGGAACGTCCAGCGTCGCCGTGAAGTCGCCGATCGCTTTCGGCTTCCACAGGATCGAATCACTCGTGCGGCCCATCGGTGCGATGTGAACTTCCTTCGAGAGTTCATCGCCGTTCGATGTGCGCAACGTGACCGTTGTTACGTATTCGCGGGGGAGAGAGCTTTCGATCGTAAACGGAATCCGGACCGATTTGCCGACGACGCCAAACGTCGGCGCATCGAGGCTGAGAACCTCGACGTCCGGCAAACGCGTCGGGCTGCCGATGGTGACGGCAAAGATGGGGATCCCCTTTTGCCGCAAGAGGTCGGCCGCCTGCACGGGCGGCTTTCCCGTGTTCCAGTCACCGTCAGATACCAGAACGATCGCTCGCAAGTTGTGGAACTTATCAGGTGCTTCCAAAAGCGGATCATACAGATCCGTGCCCGGGCTGGATGGAGACGGCGAAAACGATTGAATGCCGATCGCAAATCGCCCGGCCACGCTGCTCCAAGCGGCTGCGTCGGTCAAAGGAGCGCTTACTTCTCGCCGGCTCAACGGCGCCAACCGCGTGCCCCCGGGACGTACGACGTCGCACGTATCCATACTTCGCGACGCGTCCCACAACACGGCGACGGATGGTTTTCCCTCGGGACGGAATTCTTCAATCCATTCCGGCTGATTGAAGAGGACAACGGCAATGCAGACGACGACAAAGCGCAAGCTTTCGAGCCCAACAAATGCGGGGCGATACCCGCTGCGGCGCACGGCCGCGACACAAACGACTGCGGCAAAGAGAACGGCAGCAATGGATAGCGTGAGGCTTGCCGGCGTCCACAAAAATGTGAGCGAACGGGAGACGTTCATGCCGTGCTCCCGGGTCGTGGTGCTCTTCGCGGAAAGCAAAGACCAGCCTCGACCAAGAGCGCGACAATCATCGAGGCCAGAAACGGCCTCCAGATTTCTTGGATCAAAACGCCAAGCCGGCCGGCCTGATGATCGACACGCACAAAATCGAGCCCATGGAACAGGCCCGCCACCTGGCCGTCTTCGAGAACAGGAGCTTGATCCTCGGCGAGGGGGCGATTGACGGCCAACAACCGGTCGCCCTCGGTGTAAACGCCGCGGTGGTACGGGTATTCGGTCGAGAGAGCCTGTTCGGTCCCGGTGACCCGCTGCCAGGGTGCGTCGTTGCGGACCGTGTTTTCGCCGGCGGCGAATTGCCGGATGTTTCCCAACGCCGCGGCTCCACCTGTCAAGGCTCGTTGGACGAGCACGTAGAGCACCACGCCGTTGCTCGCTAGCGTCGAATCGCTCGGAGCAGGGGTGGTCGCCAAAAAGTAGGCGGAGCCGTGTTTCGAACCGCTCGGCTGATTGTCGGCGCAGCGGGCGAGGAGGGGCGAGCCGTCTTTTAGAGTCGCTAGCGGCGTTAAGTCGCCTGTCATTCCACAGGAACGATGGATCTGTAGTTGTCCCGCCGGCAGCATGGCTCCGCTTTGAGTGTGCGCCAGCAGATCCTGATCGCCGCGCCAATTTGTGACGGCGAGATCAGTTCCGTTTGGGTCCTTTGGCGAACGATCGACCCATTTCGACCAACGAGCGCCGAAGATCTCGTGCTGTCCCGGCGATTTCGGCGGAAGGAAGATGGCATAACCTCCCCG
>CAYWOV010000410.1:0-4395 GCA_964459965.1 uncultured Planctomycetaceae bacterium
GGTTGGCGTGCCGCCCCCCCAGTGCAGATGCGAGACGGCTCGCCGTCGGCCGATTACTCGGCAATTTGCGGCGGCGTGGCTTCAATCAGACGGCGAAGCAGGACCTCATTAATGCGGCCCCGAAAGCGAATTTTTCCGTCGATCTCGACGACGGGGATGCACGTGGAAAAACGGGTCTGTAGCGTGGGGTCGGTGTCGATATCGATCTCGATCGTCGGAGGAAGGCTCTCCTGGTGCTTTTCGAGTGCTTCCCGGGCGAGTTCGCACAAATGGCAGCCGGGCCGCGTGTAGAGGACGACTCGTTCGAAGCGGTTGCCGATTGCCGGTCCCAGGCGGCGATGATCGCCCGAGGTTTCCGTACCGGCCGGGTCATCCGCCGATTTTCGGTCACCGAGTAAATACCAGCCGGCTCCGAACGCAAATAAACCACACGCAACCCACAGGCCGCGATCGGTGTACCAAGAGCGGGGCAGCTTGACGGGCAGGCCGAAAGTCCGATCGGCTGCCAAGAGACCGAGAAGTCCGATTCCCAGAAAGAGAAGCACCGATCCCAGGGCCGAGCGAGAACGGTCCCGCAAGGATTCCTCAGGAAACGGGTCGCTTTGAATGTAATCACTCATAAACCGGCTGTTGTCCTCCAGGAGCGAATTATAGATACCAGACGCTTCCAGTAGGATATGCTGAAGCAAAACCGACGCCTCGAATTCAGGCCCGCCTGCGATGCCGTCTCACGTGACCGTCGAAACTTTTCTGACATGTCTGCGGCACAGCGGACTAATCGACGACAATCGCCTTGCGACTCTTCGGAAGGAGGTTCAGAAGGCGGGTACTGGGGCTGGCGATGCGAAAACTCTTTCCGAGTCTTTAGTCCGCGACGAGACGCTGACCGCCTGGCAGGCAGAGAACCTGCTGAGAGGCAAACGCCGCGGGTTTGTCCTCGACAAGTACCGGCTACTTGGTCCGTTGGGACGCGGCGGAATGAACGCGGTCTATCTGGCCGAGCACTCGCTCATGCGCCGCCGCTGTGCGATCAAGATCCTGCCCGCTAAGCAACTGGGCGACCAGTCCTCGGTGGAACGATTTCATCGCGAAGCCCGCGCCGTGGCCCTGCTCGATCACACAAACATTGTGCGTGCGTACGATGTCGGCAAAGTCGTGGACGGGAACACGCCGATTCATTTTTTTGCGATGGAGCTTGTCGAAGGCGAGAACCTGGAAGAGCGCGTCGCACGCGAAGGTCCGTTGTCCCCGGTCGATGCGGCCAACTTCATCCGTCAGGCGGGCGAGGGTCTGGCCCATGCGCACTCTGCGGGCATCGTGCACCGTGACATCAAGCCGGCCAATCTGCTGGTCGACGCCGACGGCGTGGTCAAAATCCTTGACTTGGGTCTCGCCAAATTCTTCGGCGAAGAACCACCTTCCAATGCTCCCGCCGGACAACCAATCTTTGGAACGGTCGACTTTCTTTCGCCGGAACAAGCGCTCAACAGCCATACCGTCGACGGGCGATCCGATATTTACAGCCTGGGGTGTTCGCTTTACTTCCTGTTGGCCGGCCGCGCGCCTTTTCCGGACGGAACGCTCACCCAGCGTTTGGTCGGCCACTTATCGCAGAAGCCGGTGCCGATTGCCCAACAACGCTCCGACGTCCCAACGGATCTGGAAGCCATCCTCGAACGGCTGCTCGCCAAGAAACCGGAAGACCGGATTCAATCAGCCGACGAGTTGGCCGAGTTGTTGCGGCAATGGCTCGTGCGACACGCCGACCGGCAATGGATCAAAAAAAACCCCGCCGTTCTGACGGGCGCCGGCGGAATGGACCACAGCCCGACCCAATTGCCTGTGACTCAAAGCGTCTCGGTTCCTCAAACCAGGGTTGTTCCGACGGGATCAACCGCCGAGATGGTCTTCGGCCAATTCGAGCCGGATCGGTCGACGGCGATGAGCTCTGTCATTTTCCGTCGCCGGCCGGCGGCCCGGCCGCGATGGTGGCAATTTCTGAGACGCGTCTGGAAAGAGCGCAGACGCGATCGCCGATGACCGGCGATTAACCCAGCGGCACCTTGTGCGCCTCGCCGGGGATCTCCCGGACGTATTGCGGCACGGCGTACCCCGGCAGCCGACTTCGCAGCGCGGTGATCAGCTCGATGCCGCGAGCCTCCGGGACCTCAAAGTGGGCCGTTCCGGAGACGCGGTCCAGCTGATGCAAGTAATACGGAATCACGCCCAAATTGATCAGCCGCTCGCTCAGCTCGGACAAGATCTCGACAGAATCGTTGATCCCCCGCAAGAGGACAGCCTGGTTGAGGACGGTCAGTCCCGATCGCACAAGTCTCCGCACGGCCGCGGTACAGTCGTCGACAAGTTCCGCCGGATGGTTGGCGTGCACGACGATGATCGGCGTCATCCGAGTTGATCGCAACAGCTTGATCAGGGGACGCGTGACCCGCGACGGCAGGACGATGGGCAGCCGCGTGTGAATCCGCAGTCGATCGAGATGCGGAATTGCGTCCAGGCGGCGAATTATTTCCGTCAGCCGCGAGTCGGTCAGCATCAACGGGTCCCCGCCGCTTAAGATCGCTTCGCGAATCGACTCGTCTTCGCTGAGCCGCTCGAAGGCGGGTTCCCAATCGGAGAGCCGTCGAGGCTCGTCTCCGTAGGGGAAATCTCTGCGGAAGCAATAGCGGCAATGGATGGCACACGCGCCCGTCGCGATCAAAAGGGCTCGCCCGGCGTACTTCTGCAACAAGCCGGGCGCCGCGTGGGCGTTTTGTTCCGCAAGAGCGTCGCTGACAAAGCCCGGAACGGGATCGGCTTCGGCTCCCAACGGAAGTACCTGTAGGAGCAGTGGGTCGCGCGGATTACCCAGTCGCATGCGGCTCAGAAAGCTGCGAGTCACCAACAGCGGAAAAAGTGCCGCCGCCTGCCGGGCACCGGCCCGCAATTGATCGGGCAAGCCCAACGCGTCGATCAAATGGTCCGGATCGCGAATCGCGGAGGCCAGTTCGCGCTGCCAGGACGATGAGCGTAATTCGGCGCCGAGTTGTGAGTCCACGGGACGAATTGTAACGAACGAAGTCGGATTGGGCAGCAGGCTTCGGGAGTCCGTCGCGCCGGCTACGCCACCCGTCGGAGACGCGAGGCTTCTCCGCGGTCGTCGGCCGAGCGTCCCAAAGCGCGAGCGAGCGCTCGGACAACGGTTTCTTGCCGCTCAGCGCCGAGTTCTGCAAAGATCGGCAGCGACAGAACCTCGGCCGAGGCCGCCTCCGTCGCCGGCAGGTCGCCCGGTTTGTAACCCAGGAAGCGGAAGCAGTGCTGCAGATGCAGCGGAATCGGATAATAGATTGCCGCACCGACCTGTTCGCGGCGGAGCGCCGCCAGCACCGAGTCGCGCCGACCATCTTTGACGCGAATCGTGAATTGATTGTAAACGTGCCGGTGACCGGGCATCTCGCGTGGTAGGGTCACCAAGTCGAGCAGGCCATGCTGCGAAAAGAGGCTTTCGTAGCGTTTGGCGTTCGAACGGCGGGCTTCGGTCCAATGCTCGAGATGCGCCAACTTCACGTGTAAAACCGCGGCTTGCAGGGCGTCGAGCCGACTGTTGAGTCCGACTTCCGCGTGACGATAACCGCCTTCGTCCCCGTGGACCCGCAACCGCCGCAAGCGCTGGCTCAAATCGTGATCGTCGGTTGTCAGCATGCCGCCGTCGCCGGCTCCGCCCAGATTCTTTGTCGGAAAGAAGCTGAAGCAGCCAATCTCGCCCAGCACGCCCGCGCGACGTCCGTGATACTCGGCGCCGATCGACTGGGCGGCGTCCTCGATAATCGAGATTCCGTGCCGCACGGCGATTCGCCACAACGGTTCCATCTCGGCACATTGTCCGAAGAGATGGACGGGCAGGATGGCCCGCGTTTTCGGAGTGATCGCGCGTTCGAGCTGTTCCGGGTCGAGGTTCATGCTGACCGGATCGATGTCCACAAAAACGGGCCGAGCGCCGACGCGATGAATGGCGCTGGCCGTCGCGAAGAACGTGAAGGCAGAGGTGACAACTTCGTCACCCGGCCCGATGTCGAGGGCCATCAAAGCCAAGATCAGGGCATCCGTCCCCGACGCACAGCCGATCGCGTCGCGCGCGTCGCAATACGTCGCCGCGTCGGACTCGAATTCGGAGACCTCGTCGCCGAGGATGAAGGCCTGCTTCGAAAAAACCCGGTCGACCGCTTCGTGGATCTCCGCAGCGATCGTCTGATGCTGGGCGACAAGATCGATGAACGGGACAGGGGAGGGAATGGCGGAATGCGCAGATTGCGACCCGGTGACAGCCATGGTGCGGCTCCCGGCAATACGGAGAAGTGAATCAGAAGTGAGACGAGAAAGAGGGGAGGCGGGAATTTA
>CAYWOV010000411.1:0-4388 GCA_964459965.1 uncultured Planctomycetaceae bacterium
CGCTGTTGTTGTTCGCCTGGTTCATGGCACGCGTCATGACTTGGATGTGAATGGCGCGCGAAGCAAACGAACCTGCCGGAGCGGCTGCATTCCAGCAAAACGGTCTGTTCTTGGTCAAGAAGCTGATGAATCGAGAGGGGCTCGTTGAGCCTGCGGTGCGGCTTGCATCGAAAAAGACCTGTTATGTGGTCCCGATTCTTCCTTTCAGCGCATCCGCCAACGGTATTTAAGTTGACGGATGGGCAGCACGCTCGAAGAATAGTACGACAAATCACAGAACGTCCGAATTAACGAGCGTCCATGCTCAAAATCATTTTCGAGTTCGTCGGTGGTCCGCACGACGGTCGAATTCTTAACGGCATCGTCGGCGACGCAAGTGACGCCGAGCGCTGCTTCCTCTTCTCGAATTGGGGAATGGTCGGGCAGCGTCTTAAAATCGCCTCCGACTATGCTGTCGAGACGCTCGCGACAGAACAGCTGAGGGAGGACGAGCGACATCACTTCCAGCGTCACCTCTACACCGTCACCGAACGCCTCGAAGACACAGGCGAGGTTTGGGTGCGTGCCGCCTATCTCCCGCAGGCTGTCGGAGCGGGCAGTAACTGACCGTGGCAGCCAGCGCAAATCCACATGCAAATCAGGAGTCGGGCCGATGAGCCATGCCGATACCATCCGTCACGCAATTGTGAAACTCTACGGTCCGTGTCCCTCCGAAGATTTCATTCGAGCCAACGAGTGGGCCAACGCCATCGACTGGGAAGATGTCAAAGAAATAGTTGCGGCGGAGGAACCTGATTTCCAGTGGACGCACAAAGATCCGAAAGATCTGGAAGTTGCCGAGGCAATGATCTTTGATGTGCGGCATGAGATGATGAAGGAAGCCGGTCATTGATCAGCGCCGGTCATTCATGGCCGCGCTGACCGAATTCCAGATGTTGTCGCCATCTAAAGCGCAAGCGTGCGCTTCCTCAGCCCTGACCACCGATCTCCATCTCAAACGAAGTCGCCGGATCGAGATGGTCGAGCAAGTCTTGATCCTTGGTGATCGAACCGAATTGCTCTTTGATTTTGTTGAACATGGCTTTCGCTCCGTCGAGATCGAGCATGAGATTGGCAATCATGCCGGCCTGAACGAAGCCGATCCAACGATGTAATTTGGTTGCAGGCCAGTCTTCTGCGTGGTCAACGATCCGTTGGCACATCGAGCGAAGATGATCGGGTCGCAGCGGCGTTGGCAGCCCGAAACGAAGATCCTCCGGTTTGTCCCGGATGATTTTCAGGCATCTCTCTGCCATCGCACGGACCAGAAGATTCGTTTGATCCATGGTCTTGGCTCCTTCCCGAGAATCTGGCCGACGACGATAAAAAAGCCGACGAGATTCGTCGGCTTTCCTGTCAATCTGAATGTGTCGGCTTTAGATTGCCTTCACGTTCTCCGCTCTCGGTCCTTTCGGACCGCGGCCTTCGGTATAGGACACCTTTTGCCCTTCACGAAGCGATTCGTAGCCCCCGCCTTCCACGTTCGACGAGTGGAAAAACATGTCCTTGCCGCTTCCGGTCTCGATAAATCCGAAACCCTTGTCCGTCTTCCGTTTGATCGTACCTTCTGACATTTGATCCATTTTCTAAAAAAGTTTTGCAGCGTTACCCGAGAAGCGGGATCCTCCGCCGCATATGTATTCTATCAGATTCCATGACTTAAACCACCCGCAACGGCCAGACGCTAGCGAAATAAGCCGAGCCGACGCATCGGATCGCGTAGTTGTCCGTAAGAGTGAACCACAACGGATCGAGAATCGCTAAGGGATCGGGACGACTCTCGATTTCACAAAAACTCTCCATAGCGGGGCCGCGGACTTCATGAACGGCATCCGCGGCCTATGCTTGCTATAGGAGCTGCTGTCTTTGCGAACCCGAGCTGGGTTGTGCGTCGAGCGAGTTGGATTCTCGCCTCGAGAGCGAAATGACTTCAACGTCCGTTCACCAATTCGCGGCTGACTGCCGGACGGTGTCGCGGTCGGAGTTGATCTTAACGGCCGACATCGCCGTAGTCACATTGCCTCTGCGGGCACGACCTGCCCGCACGCTGAGGGACATCTGGGAATCCGAAATCGGTGAACCCCGCTGGGTTTATCTCAGCGCCACGATCGCCGCCCTCTGCTTTCTGATCCTGCAGATCCGCGGCATGAATTTCTGCGATCCGGATCTGTGGCACGAGATGTCGTTGTTCCGGCAAACGCTGGTTGAAGGACACGTGCCCACCGAAGATCGTTTCGCCTATACGCCGACCGTGTCTCCTTCGATCCATCACGAATGGGGATCGGGGGCCCTGTTTTATGGGGTGATGACCGCGTTCGGTGGTCCGGGAATCATGGTCTTCAAGTATGCATTGGTCGCGGCTGTGCTTGCCGCTTGCTACTGGTGCGCTCGCCGACGAGGTGCCTCGGCCGCCACTTTTCTGTGGGTGGCGCCCGCGATGGCACCGTTCAGCGCCTATGGATTCGCGGCCATCAGGGCTCAGATATTCACGCTGCTGCTGCTGGCGATCATGCTCTGTTTGCTCGAGGTCGATTTAAGCGGACGGCGTTGGTGGATTGCTTTGTGGCTGCCGCTGCACGTCGTTTGGTTGAACCTGCACGCCGGGTTCGTCGTGGGAGCCGTGCTCATGGCCCTCCACGCGTGTGAACAGATCGTCCGACGACGTCCCTTCTGGCACTTCGTCCCCATCGGGGCGGCGCTGGCCGCGTTGGTCTTCATCAATCCCTACGGCGCTCTTTACTGGCCGTACCTGTGGCACGCTCTGACGATGGATCGGCCGCTGATCGTCGAGTGGAGTCCGCTTTGGCAACAAGATCCGCGCGCCTTCACGCTCTTTCTTTTGTCACTCGTGCCGATTGGTTACGCCATCCGACAAGTCGGGTTGCGCCAGCTCACGGGGATCCTGGTTCTGACCGCGAGCGCTTATGCAGCCGTCCGGCACACGCGGCACCTCTCGCTGTATTGTGTCGTCTGGGCGTGCTACGTCCCGAGTTACCTGCAGCTGACAAAAGTCGGCGCGTTGATCGACAAGATCTACCGCAATTGCGGTCGGCAGGTGACGCAGGTCTCCGTGATCACGGCGTTGATCTGCATCGGCCTGACCGTTCCCGCCGAACCCTGGAAACTGAGATTGCCCTGTACCGACGCGGATGCCCAGCGAGGTTTGATGTGCTACCCAGTGGGAGCGGTCCGGTTCCTCGAGGAGTCGGACTTTCGCGGCAATCTGATGTTGCCGTTCGAAGTCGGCGGATACGCCACGTGGAAACTGTACCCGAAAGTGCGGGTCAGCATCGACGGACGCTACGAAGTCGCCTACCAGCCCGGCGTGCTCGAAGATCACATACGCTTGTTCGGGGCGGAGAGCGGCTGGGAGGACCTGCTGACGAAGTATCCGACCGACGCGGTCCTGGTGCCCTGTATTTCACGTCTCTCCGCCGTCATGCCGTCAATGATCGGTTGGAGTAGAGCCTATGACGACGGCGTTTACGAAGTCTACACCCGCCCGGGGCTTGCGCTCCGTTCATGACACTAGGTTTGGAATTCGCTGAATGACGATCGTCCGAGCAACGTCAGAGGGGTGAGCCGGACTTCGGCGAGATCAATCGAGTCGTCGTCGTTAAGCCGGCCTTGTTTTTACCGACAAACTCTCGAAGCCCCATCATCTTCGTTTCGCGCGAGCGGCTTCGGGCAGCGACTCAAGCCATTTCAATATCAGGTCCGGCCACTTCGCCGGTGGACAGCGACGCTTGACTCCTTGGGGGATCAGGTTGCCGACGCCATGGCCACCTTCGTTGAAGAACATTGAAATGAACCGTCCACCTGTCGACGCTCACTTTTTTTCCGGTTGCCAAACGATCCGCATGTGGTTCGAACCCGCCTTCGCCTCGAAGTTTGTGGGACGAGGCATTCCGGGAGGCGCGTTGCAGATCTTCAGAGTGTCACCGTTGAATTCGTAGATGCCGAGGATGGGCTTCGATTTGCCTGGCGGACCGGGCGGTGTGGAATCGATCGTCTTGGGTTTTTTCGTCGCGTCGATCTTGAATGTGCCCCGGCTAATTGGCTTATTGAAAAGGAAGATCGTGTATTGATTAGCGGTGACCGTCCTGAACAGCGTCTGCGCTTCGTCGTCGGAGCGCTTGATTCCGTCATTTGTGATCGAGGCGACCATCCATTCGCCCTGCATTTTTGCCAGATCGCTGGCATTGACGTCGGTCACCGGTGCATCGGCAGCGGCAGGTAGCAGGGCCGCAAACAAGACGAGAAAGTGCGTCGTCATTTGCCGTCCTCCTTTGCAAAGGAGACACAAACCATTTCTTGATCGTTGCGGGCAAACACGCAGCGGTTGGCAA
>CAYWOV010000412.1:0-4387 GCA_964459965.1 uncultured Planctomycetaceae bacterium
CTCTCAAATTGGCGACACGTTCCGGCAACTTGGTTTGAAGATTGCGGAACTTAATGCCGTTGCCGTCAGCATCGGGCCGGGCAGTTTTACGGGTCTGCGAGTCGGCGTCGTCTGTGCGAAGACACTTGCGTACGCGAATGGCTGCCAGCTCACCCCGGTCGACACATTGGAAGCGATCGCCGCCAACAGCCCGCTCGACGTGGCTTTGGTGCATGTGATCGCCGACGCGCAGCGCGGCGATCTCTTCGTCGCCGAATACCGCCGAAAATCGAACGTTGGTTGGACCCGCGAGAGTCCGCCGAGAATTGTCCGGGCCGACAATTGTTTTGCCGCCCTGACGGAGCGAGACGTCGTCTCGGGACCGGGGCTGCTGGTCGATCGACAAGGCGGACCGGCTGTTTGGCGGAGTTTGCCCGAGACAGAGTGGACGCCCTCAGCCCGAAAGGTGGCAGCGATCGGTGCACGCCAACTCCGGGAGGGAGTCGTCGCGGATATTGGCACCCTCGAGCCGCTTTACGTCCGGCGGAGTGCGGCCGAGGAGAAGGCGGATCGCAACCAGTCGATGCCTTCCAACTGACGGGACTCGAGTAGAGACACTGATTGGATCGGTTTCATGGCCCGCGATATAATTGATGTTTGCCGGACGTGTTTTCGCCGTGGGCCGGTTTGAAGATGCGACCGGAGGATTGGTGAATGGGACGACAGGTGAAGGGCGACAACAAAAGAGGGAAGTCGCATGCCGCTGTATGAGATCGAAACGACCCAGCACATCATGATCGGTTGGGCGGACTCGACCGAGCAAGCAAAGCAAATCGCGGCGCAGCACTACCCGCACGAGGACGTCGTGCGATTAACGAAACGACCCCGAGACATCTGGGTCATTTCCAAGGGAATGCTTGGCGTCAAGGGAACCAGCGAGCCCAACGACGCGGCTCGCGATTGCCTGGCGCGTGCCAAAGGCGACAAGGTGCACGCGATTCGCCTTTACATGCTCGACACGGGCGCCGACCTGCACGAAGCGCAACGTGCAATCGAGACCAACATGTCACTGGGCTGGT
The DNA here is from genome assembly GCA_964459965.1 of uncultured Planctomycetaceae bacterium. Taxonomy (GTDB): domain Bacteria; phylum Planctomycetota; class Planctomycetia; order Planctomycetales; family Planctomycetaceae; genus DASPSM01. The sequence goes on from CAYWOV010000412.1 coordinate 1,059, forward strand.
GATCCGGGAGAAAGCGGCTCGCGCAGCGACTTTTGCTCGTCCGGCGGTCGTGCTCCTGCCGCCGATGGGCCGTCGAGGATTGCCTCGAAATACCGGCGTACCAAATCGTCGTAGGCCGGCAAAATCACTTCGTGAAAATCCGAGGGCACGCGTTCGCGAAGGGCTGGCGGAAGGTGGCCCCAGACCTCCCGCAGGAGGGGTCGCGGTGGCCTCGCGGCGGCTTTCTTCTCTGAGACCGAAGGTTTGCCCACTCCCGATTTGCGGCCGGGTTGGCCGCCTCCCATTGGTTCCGATCCCGCTTTGGAACCGGATTTTCCTTGCGGCTGCTCAGACTTATTTTGAGAGCCGGATTCGCGGCGCGATTCCTGCTTCTGCTGCTGATTGTCGCCACCTGACTTTGGCTTGGCCGCATCAATCAGCCTTTGAAGATCGTTGATGACCTTCTCTTGAAGTGTGCGGGTGTTTGGACCGGTGTCGCCCTGCTTGAGCCTCGTACCGGCCCCTTGCATGGCGTCCACGATCGGTTTGATGGGGTCGGATTTCGCCTCATTCTGCGGGCCGCGTGTCGTCGAGGAGACTCCGGCAATTGCCGGTTGCGCCACGCTCGATACCGCTAGAAGCGAAAACAAATGGATCGCCTGCCAAAGCCAATTGCTCCATCGCATCTAATGTTCCTTCGATGATGGAGTTGGCTTACCCTGGGCAGACGAGCCAGCCGCCTTCGCGACTACTTTTTGAACAAGCGCGGCCAGTTCTCCTTGGTCGGCGGCCAACCGATCGAGGTCGTCTTTGGCCATTCCGCGGGTCCCGTCGGCTTTCGCTGGTGTTTGCCGGTCGAGCTCACCGGTGCGGCGAAGAATCTCCTGTTGAAGCGTCTTGACGATTTTGAGTTGTGCGATCAGCGGGATTCCATCGCCGTCACTCGATTGTGCACCACCGTCCGGCATTTCTTGGTCTTGAGCCTCGGCGCTCGAGGAGGGATCGGATTTTAGCGTCTGAGCCAAATCGTTGAGCCGTGACCAGGCGTCGGTTTCCAGGGTGACAGTCTTCGCATCGGTGAGTTGCGTTCCCAAGCGGTCGGCGGACTGTCGCATCGCGTCGGCACCGCGACGCAGAGCCCACACGTATACGTCGGCATTCTTCAGACCGTCGGCGATTCGCGCGGTTTCATCCCCAACTTGATGCTCGACTCCGGCAAGCGACTGCAAGCTGCGGAGTTGGCCGCGGGTCAGGCGTCCCGCCTGGGCGCGCTCTGCGTCCAAACGTTTTGTTTCGTCAAGCACCGTCTTTTGGCGGGCGGCGAGTCCCGCCAGTTTGTCGGCGACGTGCACGAGGGCCTGCTGCGCCAATTGCTCGGCCGCCCGCTTTTGCGATTTGCGGAGTGTGGCCGCTGCCCGGTTGAGTTGGTCAATTGCCTGTTTCTGTTGTGCATTCGCTGGGGCCGAGCGGCCTTGCTGGAGGTGCTTTTCCGCCTCCGACATGTGCGAGCCGGCCTGGCCCACGCTTTCGCTCGGCCCTTCGGCGCCAAGTCGCCGCAGCTCGCGAGCCGTCTCGTCAGCCGCCTCCTCAATTCGGTTTTGCTCCTTACGGAGAGTCTCGAGCTCACGCTCGTCTTTTTTCGAGTCGTTTCGCTTAGCAAGCTCTTCGGTCCGCTTCTGAAGGCTTTCTTGGTCCCGGCGCAGCCCGTCGAGCCTTTGTCCGGTTTCGGCCATCCGCCCGACAAGTGACTGTAGGTCGTTTTCCGGACGTTGTGAAAAGCTACGGTCGAGTTTGCGCAGCTGCTCCAGTAATTGGTGCTGCCGCGCCATCGCCTGGCCGACGTTGTTCTGCGACAGCTGACTACCGATCTCGCGCATTCGCGATTGCGGATCGGCCTTCTGCAGCGATTTCAGAGTTGCCGTTGCCTCTTGCGCCGCTTCGCGATTCGATGTTTGCAGGTCGTTTGCCGATTCGCGCAACCGCTGTCCAATTCGATCGACTTGTTCGGCAAGCTGTGATTGGCGCTCCGCCATTCGGGAAAGATCGGCCTGCTCTTGTTTCGCCAATTCGGAGAGCGGTTTTGCGAGAGTGGCGCGAGAGAGATCGGCCGTATCGCCGTTCAACTTCTCCTGGGCATCAACCAGCTCCCGCAGGGCCTCATGAACCTCCTGCCAGTCTCTCCATTGTGCAAGGACGCCCAGCATTGATCGCAGGGACTCAAGCACAATACCTTGTTCGCGGCGGGCCGCTTTGAGCGAATTCGATTGTTCGGTTTGAGCCGTGCTGTCGTGGGTCGGATTGGGCATCTCGGTCGTTTTGACCGCTCGAGTTAGATGATTATCGACAGCAGCCAGATGGGACCGACGCAGCTCAGTCAATTCCCGATCTAATCGTTCGAGCCTTTGACGGGTCTCGGCGCTCGCGATGTGATTTTGCCGCAACTCCTCGAGTAAGCCGCGAACCGCGGAGGCAGCGCCGTCCGCCGGGCTGGCCAAAACGTCATTGACTCGGCGCTGATCAGTTTGCACGCGCTTCAAAATATCGACTTCGGCCGGTCTCAGACGCCCGCCTTTGTCGAGCTGGACGTCGAGATCGCCCGTCTGATCCCGCGTTTGGGATTGGACCTGCTCGGCTCGTTCCAGCAGTCGCAGCAAGTCGGCCTGTCGCGAGACGATTTCGGCCTCTTTCTGCTTCGCCGACACGACCGTCAAGACGCGCGGCGGGCTTTTGCCGACGTGCGGCGGACCGACGTCACACCAATCCGTCGCCTCGGCGCGGAAGACGATCCGCATCCCCTCGCTGACTGCCAACCCACCGAGCGGCCAGACAATCGAGACACGATGATGCTCAGTGCGTCGCAACTCCGTCGCCAAAGGCAGCGTCGACGCGGAGCCGTCGGCATTTTCGCCGACGTGGAATCGGAGCCGCAGCTCTCGAAGGCCCCAATCGTCCTTGGCTGTCACCGTTACGGGAATTTGAGCATCCGCGGTCACCGTTGCGTCCGCCGTCGGAATGTCGATCGACACTTCCGGAACGAGATCGGCGGCCGCCTCAATCTCGTAACGAGGCGGATCCGCGTTTTCGACGCCTTCGCTGTCCTTCAATCGAAACAGATAGGCGTAAGCGCCGGGTTCGGCCAACGAGAAAGTCCCGCGGAATGTTTGCTTGTCCGGCATGACGGTCGTCGACCCGGCGGCCTTGCCCTTAATCGCGACGGACGCCGAAGCCAGCGGTTTGCTCGACCGCGCCTCGAATACGACCTGTGTTCCGACAACGCCACGAATTCGACCCTCTCCCGATGGAAGCGCCGCAACAGGCCGCCCCGTATAGCGCGGCGGTGCCACCGTGAC
>CAYWOV010000413.1:0-4387 GCA_964459965.1 uncultured Planctomycetaceae bacterium
ACAAGGTGATCGCCACCATTCGCAGCGCGCCGAGCCGGGCCGACGCGCGTCTCGCCCTGCAAGAAATTGACATGCCGGCCGAATTAGTGGCGCGTGCTCTCGGCGAGTCGGGCTACCGCGATTTTCAGTCCGAAAAAGGAGTGGCCGAAAATTACCGTCTCTCGGCCAACCAGGCGGAAGCCATCGTTTCGATGCAGTTGGGCTCCCTCGCCAATCTCGAACGAGAAACGCTGCGCGGCGAGCACCAGAAGCTCCTGGACAGCATCGTCGAATACCTGCGGCTCTTGGCGGACGAATCCAACATCCGCGCCGTCGTGCGGCAAGACATGCTCGCGTTAAAGGAGAAGTACGGAACCAAGCGGCGGACCGCGTTTTCGGAGGACGAGGTTGCGGACATTAATCGCGACGATCTGATTGCCGAAGAGCCGATGGTGGTCACCCTCTCGCAGCGGGGTTACGTGAAACGCACTCCGCTCAGCACGTACGAAGCACAAAACCGCGGGGGGAAAGGAATCACGGGCGTCAAATCGGATGAAGAGGATGACATCAAGCATCTCTTCGTCGCCAGCACGCATGCCTACCTGTTGTTCTTTACCGATCGGGGCCGCGTGCACTGGCAGAAGGTGTACGATCTGCCGCTGCAAAGCCGCACCAGCCGCGGGCGAGCGATCGTCAATTTGCTGTCGTTGAAGGATGCCGAAGAGCGGGTGACCAGCTGTCTCGCCGTTCGCGAATTCACTGACGAGCAATTCCTGATCATGGGAACGAAGAACGGGACAGTGAAAAAGACGGCCCTTTCGGCCTACAGCCGACCCATGAAGGGAGGCATCATCGCGATCAAGCTCGATGAAGGAGACGAGCTGATCGACGTGCGGATCGTTTCGGGCGATGATGACGTCGTGTTGGCGACCCAAAACGGCATGTCGATCCGGTTCTCGCACCACGATGCCCGTTCGATGGGCCGCGCCACGCGGGGAGTGCGCGGCATCAGTCTCGCGGCCGGCGACGCCGTCGTGGGCCTGGTTGTGGCCGATCCACAAATGACCCTGTTGACGGTCTGCGAAAACGGTTACGGCAAGCGAACTCCCTTCGGTCCGGGGATCGTCGATGAGGCGGAAGAGGCCGCCATCAAAGCGACTGCTCCGCAAGCAGGCGACGTCGCCGAAGAGGAAGCCCCCGAGCCGCCGGTGTCTGAAGCCGCCGCCGAGGAGGAACTTCCGGAAGGCGAAGAGGCAGACGAGGCTGCCGCCGGCTATAGCGGCAACCAGCGTTATCGGCGCCAGCGGCGCGGCGGAAAGGGCTTGCGGGACATCCGCACCACCGAGCGGAACGGCAAAGTAATCGACATTATTGCAACCGCGGACGACGACGAAGTGATTATGATCACGGCGCGCGGCAAGATTCAGCGGGTCCACGCCAGCGACATCAGTCAGATCGGTCGCAATACGCAGGGCGTGCGCATCATCCGCCTCGACGACGAAGACACGCTGGTTTCGCTAGCCCGCATTCCGGCCGACATCACCAAATAAAAGCGCGAGCGTCTCATGAAGTGTCTGGTCGTGACGGGCGGATGCGGTTTCATCGGCTCGAATTTCATTCGCGACCAGCTCGCGCGATATCCCGAACAGTCGATCACCAACATCGACAAGCTGACCTATGCCGGTAATCCGGAGAATCTCAAGGACGTCGAAAGCAATCCGAAGTACCGGCTGCAGAAACTGGATATCTGCGATCACGAGTTCATCCAGGCCCTGCTGCGTTCGGCCAAGCCCGACGCGGTTGTGAATTTTGCGGCGGAAAGCCACGTCGATCGCAGCATCCTCGACTCAGGCCCTTTTATTCAAACAAATGTGGTTGGCACGCAGGTTCTGCTGGATGCGTGCCGCCAGGCCAACGTGTCGCGGTTTGTGCAGGTTTCGACCGACGAAGTTTACGGCAGCCTGGGCGCCGAAGGCTTTTTCACCGAAGAGACGCCGTTGGCACCGAATAGCCCATACTCGGCGTCGAAAACGGCGGCCGACGTCCTGGTGAGGGCGTATTGCCACACGTTCGGGTTTCCCGGCATCATCACCCGCTGCTCGAACAACTACGGTCCTTACCAGTTTCCCGAAAAGATCATTCCGCTCTTTATTTCGCGGGCTCTCGACAATAAGCCGCTCCCTGTTTACGGCAAGGGCGAAAACGTCCGCGACTGGATCCACGTGCTCGACCATAGCCGCGGCTTCGACGCCGCTGTGCGCCAGGGCCGGCCGGGCGAAGTCTACAACTTCGGCGGACACCAGGAGATTCGCAATATTGATCTCACCCGCTTGTTGCTCGAACTTCTCGGTAAGCCGCAGACCTTGATCGAATTCGTCAATGATCGGCCGGGACACGATCTGCGGTATGCCATCGACTGCAGCAAGGCCGAACGAGAGCTGGGCTGGAAGCCACAGGTTGCCTTTCGAGATGGCATTCGCGAGACGATCGACTGGTACAAGGCCAACGCGGCGTGGGTCAATCGCATCAAGACGGGCGATTACTTGAAGTATTACGAGCAGCAGTACGGCGACCGGCACCGCAAGACCGGTGCGAATTGATGCCGAATTCGATCTTGCCAGCGCCGCCCCGCGCTGTCAGCCTAGAGTGCTGCGCGATCGAGCGCAGACAAAACGTGGGACCAAGCCGCCGCGGTGGCCGCCGGCCCACAATCGGGCGTCGTGCCCATCTGGAGATTGACGCTTGAAGATCGCCATGATTGGCACCGGTTACGTCGGGCTCGTGACCGGAACCTGCTTTGCCGAGACTGGCAACGATGTCGTCTGCGTCGATATCGATGCCGAGAAGGTCGCGCGCCTGCGCAGTGGCGACGTGCCAATATATGAGCCCGGACTCTCGGAGTTGGTGATCCGCAACGCCAAGGCGGGTCGATTGCGTTTTACGACCGATTGCAAGGAGTCTGTCGCTTCGGCGAAATGCGTCTTTATTGCCGTCGGGACGCCGCAGGGAGATGACGGGTCGGCCAACCTCAACGGTCTGTGGAACGTGGTCGACGCTCTGGCACCGGCCCTCGCGCCCGGCGCAGTGGTCGTGGTGAAGAGCACGGTCCCCGTGGGGACAAATCGCCTCGTCGCAGAACGACTTCGGAAGCTGTGCGGACGGCCGATCGACGTCGCCTCCAACCCCGAATTCCTCAAGGAAGGGGCGGCCATCGACGACTTCACCAAGCCCGATCGCGTCGTGGTCGGCGTCACGCGGTCCGAAGTCGCCGAAACGCTTCGTGAACTCTACAAGCCCTATCTTCGCACGGAAAATCCGTTCCTGGTGATGGGCCTCGAGAGTGCAGAGATGACCAAATACGTCGCCAATTGCATGCTGGCGACCAAGATCAGCTTCATCAACGAAATGGCCAACCTCTGCGACCGCGTAGGAGCGGACATCAACGAAATCCGCCGCGGCATCGGTCACGATCAACGGATCGGGTTCGCGTTTCTCTTCCCCGGCGTGGGCTACGGCGGCTCTTGCTTCCCGAAGGATGTCCGCGCACTCGTCTCGGTCGCCGAATCGCACGACATTCACCCCAGCGTGCTTCAGGCCGTCGACCAGGTGAATACGGCGCAGAAGGAAGTCCTGTTTTACAAGATGCTGCGGCACTTCGACGGCGCTCTTGCCGACAAGGTCATTGCCATTTGGGGTCTGTCGTTCAAGCCGCGAACCGACGATATTCGCGAGGCCCCGTCGCTCGTTCTGATCGATCGCTTGCTGGCCGCCAAGGCCCGCGTTCGCGTTCATGATCCAGTCGCTCAGGAACACGTGCGGGCGCTTTACGGCGATCGACTGGTTTATAGTCCGCATCATTACGACGCGCTCGACAGGGCCGATGCGCTGGCCATCGTCACCGAGTGGAACGAGTTCCGAAATCCCGACTTCGCCTACATGCAGCGCAAGATGCGGCAGCCGGTCATCTTCGACGGCCGGAATCTGTACGACCCGCGACGAATGCGCGAGCTGGGTTTTGTCTATTCGGGAATCGGCCTGCATTCGTAGCCAGCGACGGCCGGTTCCGAACCGCTGGTTCGCACTTTGGCGGCCGTTCCCTTCGCTGTAGAGCGGCGCAACGCGATCGCGCCGGACTAAGAGGTGCTCGAGAACTCCCGAGGCGGCGGAAAGATCCCGCGAAGCCCCTGCGCGGCAATGAAAAAGAAAAGCGTCGTGCCCAGAGTCAGTCCGACGATGGATGCGGCATAGTATGCCGGAAATGGGTCGACGGATTGGTAAACGTGAAACGAGAGATTGACGTTTAGTTTCGGTGGAGACACCCACCGCGAAATGCCCAACAAAATCAACAGGCCGGCCATCGCCTTCCACCAGACCTGTCGGGGCATACCCAAGGCTCGCAGGCCGAGGC
>CAYWOV010000414.1:0-4373 GCA_964459965.1 uncultured Planctomycetaceae bacterium
CTTCTCCCTCAAACGAAAGCGCCCCGACGAGCGCCGGCGGCCGATTGTGGGACTGGCCGAATCGTAGCGTCATGCGACGATGCGATTCTTTGATCTCATCCATGGGCGCTGTCAGCAAGATTCGCCCGTCGTGAATGATGGCCACCCGGTCCGCAACTCGCTCGACTTCATCGAGCAAATGTGACGAGAACAACACGGTTCGTCCCTCGTCGGCGATCGTGCGAATGATGGCCCCCAGGATGTCGCGGCGCACGACCGGATCGAGCCCCGAAGAGGGCTCGTCCAGCACGAGCAGTTCGGGCCGATGTGCCACTGCCACCAACAGCCCTGCCCTGGCCCGCTGACCTCGCGACAGAGTCTTGATTCGTGCATTCGGATCGAGATCGAAAGCCTCGCGCAGCTCGGCGGCATACGCCTCGTCCCACGCGGGAAAAAACGCCTGCGTGTACCGCATCAGCTCGCTGACCGTCATCCAATCGGGCAGATCGCGATCCTCGGACAAGTAGCCAATCCGGCCCAGCGTGCCGACGGGATTTTCAACCGGATCGAGGCCGAACACCCGGACCGATCCCGTTTGCGCTTTGAGCAATCCCAGGATGTGCTTGATGACCGTCGTTTTCCCAGCTCCGTTTCCGCCGATCAGACCAAAGACGCCCCCGCGTGGCACGCAAAGCGAGAGATCATCGAGCGCCTTTTTGCTGCCGAACAATCGCGTCACACGGCGAACGTCGACGACGGGGGGAGCGGCTGCGGACGTTGCGATGGGGTTGTGCATGAAATCAGTCCTCTTTGCGGCGCGTGGCAGGATCAGGCTGCATGGCCGCGTTTCGCTGCTCGACGAGTTTTAGGACATCGTCCACGGCAATATTCATCTGCCGAGCCTCGGCCAACAGTGCGTCGATTCGCTCGGCCAGAATCTTGATTCGTTCCCGCCGAGCCAGCGGAGAACCCTGCTCCGAGACGTAGGTTCCGGCCGTCCGCCGCTTTTCGACAATGCCGGCCGTCTCCAGCTCGCGGTAAGCTCGGGCCACCGTGCTGGGGTTAATCAGCAGCCGTTCGGCCAGCACACGAATGGGCGGCAGCTCGGCCCCCATCAGCAAACGGCCGGAGGCGACCAGATACTTGATCTGGTTCACGATCTGCAAATAGATCGCGACGCCATTGCTTGAGGAAATGTGGATTTGCATGCCTGGCGTCGTCGAGACTGTCGATCCAAGCACGAAACTCGGTTCGCGACGAATTGAAGTAATCACGTACAACCTCGAGCGAAGGGTAATCGCTCGCGTTCGGACTGGGCTGTGACTTGGCGAAAAACGTCGCCTTGTTCCGATCGAAGAGTGCCCCATCGCGGCCGGCGATCGTCTTCAGAAAATACCGATCGACCGTCGCCAGGTGACCCATGGTCCACAGTGCGTGATTGGCTCCCGGAAACGGCTGATACAAGAACTGCTCCGCGGGAATCGCGTCGAAGACGTTTTTGAGCGCCGTTTGCGTCCAATCGTAGGAACTCAAAACGTGATCATGTAGCGGCTGAGACATGAGACTTGCTCCCGGAAAAGAAGTGTTCGATTCACGGCCATTGAAGGGCACCAACCGGGCAATTTCAATAGACCGCGGAGGAACGATGGCTCTCCTCTGCCGGTCGAATGCGTATTATCGTTCGCTGTGTCTCGAATGCAGGAACTTGGTGCCAATCTGATGCTGAAGGAACTACGCCAGCAAGCGATCACCACTTCGCTGTTCAAGCCGGGTACGCTGCGGCAAGCCGTCGAACGGCTTGGTTTTGTGCAGGCCGATCCGATTCAGTCGCCGGCGAGAGCGCAAGATTTGATTTTGCGACATCGCGTGAAGGACTATCGGGTTGGGAATCTCGAACGGCACTATCATCGGCTGGAACTGGAGGAAGACCGGCTGCACGTGCATGGATTCATGCCGCGAACCACGTGGCGGCTGTTGCACCCGCGGATCGTGAGACGACTGAGTGCGTTGGAAAAACAGGTGCTTGATTTTGCGGTCGCCCAGAAACGAATTCATCCGGGCGATCTGGAAGCCCATTTCGGCCGCAAGCGGGCAATCAATGATTGGGGCGGACACTCGAAAGTGACGACGCTCGCGCTCCATCGCCTGCATCTTTGCGGTTTGTTGCGGGTCGTTGGACGAGAAAAGGGAATTCGCGTTTATGAGGCCGTCCCTCAAGGGCACGAGCCACTCGATCCGGTCGAGCGATTCCGGCAGCTCGCGTTGGTGATTGCGGGCCAATTGGGGCCAATTCCGGAGCGCACTCTGCGCACGGCATTGGCCATCGTGGCCCGTCGCTCGCCCGCACTGAAAGCAGCGCGCTCGACCCTGCCAGCACTTGTGAAATCGGGAGAGTTGGCCGGCACGATGGTCGACGGCATGCAGTATTTGTGGCGGCCGGACCTCGTTCGGCGAAACCGGCCGAACGAGACGGTACGCCTTCTGGCTCCTTTTGATCCGCTCGTTTGGGACCGCCAGCGATTCGAGCACTTTTGGGGCTGGCCGTATCGATTCGAGGCTTACGTCTCAGCCCCGAAACGCCAACTCGGCTACTACGCCCTGCCCCTCCTCTGGCGAGATGACGTGATCGGCTGGGTCAATGTGTCGAATAGAGGCGAAAAACTCAATGTCGAGCCCGGCTTCAAAAAGGCGAAACCGAGTGAACGCTCGTTTGCGTTGGAATTCCAAGCGGAAGTGGATCGCCTCGAGGTTTTCCTGCAGAAACGCAACAGCCGACGAAAACCGATCATTCCGGACCATGTATAGCTGAGGGCGTGCCGCCGGCTTATTTGCCGGCGTTCTGCCCTGGGATCGAGCCGGTCGTCGGGATTGCGACGCTCGCTGGCGTGCCGGTCCCGCCGCCGGCTTTCTTCAACGCATATTGGGCGCCGCGGAATGCCGAGAGTTGGCGGGACTTGGTTGCGACCGCCCGCTGATAGGCCTCCTGGGCTTCGGCCGGTTTGCCGGCGGCCGCTTTGGTAACGGCGATGAAGTACTCGCCCTCACACGTTTCGTCGTTCTTAAGCGGGTCCTTGGGATCGCCCGACGCGGCGAGCAGGTTGGCCTCAGTTTCAGAACCAAGCAAGTAGGCGACGACATGGTCGACCCAGTCGCGCTGTTTGGGATCCTTTTTCAGGCTTTCCGCGTACTGCTCTTTAAGGTCATTCGTTTTGCCGAGGCGCTGGAGGGCCACGATTCGCCACGGGCTCAAGTAACGGAATTGCGGATCGAGCGCCAGTGCCGCGTCGAATTCGGGGAGTGCGGCCGCGTAATCGTCGCCGAAGGACAAGAGGAAACCCAGGTCTCCGCGAGCGACCGGATCTTTGGGATTCATCTCGACGGCCGCCCGCTGGTCCTGAATGGCCCCGGTGAGGTCGCCTTGAGCCAGTTTCGACAGGCCGCGAAGGTTGTACACGAAAGCCTGTTGGGGGTTGAGCTTGAGCGACTGCGTGAAGTCGGCCTGGGCGGCGGTAGGATTGTCTGTTTCCAGCATGGTGAAGCCGCGATTTGTGTAGGAATAGAAATAATTCGGATCGCGTTCGACGGCGCGGGTGAAATCGGCAATTGCCTCGTCATACTTCCGCTGCCGTTGGAGGAACATCCCGCGATTGTTGTAACTCAGCGGACTTTCGGGGAACGATTCGACGACTTTGTTGTATGCCACAAGTGCCTGATCGTATTTGCCGCTGGCTGCCAAGAGATCGGCCAGGGCCGCCCGGGCGCCGAAATGCGTCGGCACGAGGTGGAGGGCTTCCTCAAAGTCTGCGATGGCGGGATCGGTCTTGCCGAGCCAACCCTCGGCTTGCGCCCGCTGAAACAGCAGGTTGGCCTTATCGTCGTTGGAAATCCCGGTCACGCCCAGGATTTGGCTGGCGATGGTGATGGACGTTTCCGCGTGCTCTTTGCGGTTTTCCAGAATTGCGAGATTCTTCATTCCGTGCAGATACGGCAGGTAATACATTGCGGTCCGCTGTGTGTCGTAGCGGATTGCCTCCCGCGCGTCGGCCACGCCGTCGCGAATCAGCTTGCCGTCTCCCTCGCGGACGCCAAGCTCAACCCGGGCGCTACCTCGCAAATAGTAAGCGGCCGCGTCGCGCGGATTCTGCTGCAAGATGCCGTCTGTAATCTCGATCACACGCTGGAAATCGCCGGCTTGCTGGGCTTTGTCGGCGTCGATCATCTTCTGATTTCGAGCGGGGTTGCCTTCGTTTCCCTCCTGATTACGGCGGCGGAACGGGGAATCCATACCGCCCCCAAACAGCCCGCCATAGGGGGTCTGCTGGGCGATGGCCGGCGGAGCCAGCGCGAAGGCAGAGGCGACGAGAAACCAAAGAAGGAGTAGATGACGGTTCGCC
>CAYWOV010000415.1:0-4369 GCA_964459965.1 uncultured Planctomycetaceae bacterium
TGGCCGACGGATATGTCGACATCGAGGTCGAAACCGGAGCGGGAAACGGCAAGCTGCTGGCGTATCTGGCCGACCACGCGGAGATCAAAAGCCGGGAATACACCGATTCGCGCGTGACGCTTTTCTGCCGTGTGCCGAAGGGGCTCGCCGATCGGCTGCACGACGACGATACGGTCGTTACCGTGAGAAACGGCTTTGCCCCGGCTCCCAAGATCGGCCTGCCGGCTATTCACGAGCACGCTGATTAAAGCCGGGAACTCTCACGCGCTTCACTTCCCCGAGTGCTTCGCTCCGGAATCGCCGCGTCTCATAGCCAGCGTGCGTGCCAGCTCCTCGCGCGCCGACTGGTCGGCGGGGGAAACGGCAATCAGCTTCTGCAACTCGTCGATCGCTTCGTCAAAGTGGCCCTGTGTGCGGAGGGCCAGCGCAAGGTACTGATGGCAGACGAGTAATTCGGAATTGAGCGCAAGTGCGCGCCGGGCCTCAACGATGGCCTGCGAGCTCTGATCCAATTTCAACAGCAGCAGCGAAAGATTGGCGTGAGTGGCGGCCGACTTTTCGTCGATTTCAAGCGCGCGATCGAAATGTCGCTTCGCCTCTGCAAATTGTCGGCGATCGGTCAAAATCGCCCCGATGCGATTGTGTGCTTCCGGCAATCGCTCATCAATGGCAAGCGCTTCCCAGTATTGTTTGAGTGCGTCATCCAGACGGCCGAGACGCTCGAACCCGCCCCCCAGTTCATTGTGCAAAGGGGCATACGGCGCGGCCGTTTTGATTGCTTTTTCCAATTCCTCAACTCCGTCACTTACTGTCCCCTCGTCAATCAGTGCTGTGCCGAGTAACTCGTGTGCGTGTGAACTCTCCGTTGTCGATTCCAGGGAGTGACGCAGGAGGGTCACACTGTCATGCCAATAGCTCACCTGGCCGAACGTGGTGGCTGCCAGGAGCAGCAAACCGCCGATCGCCGCGAGCGGAATGACGCGCCTGCGCAGCGCGCCGGCCGGAACAAGCTCGGGAATGATCCAAGTGAACGCGATGAAGATACCGATCAGCGGAAAGTACGTGTACCGGTCGGCCATCTGCTGGATGCCGATTTGCACGAGACCGATCGTCGGAACAAGGGTTCCCAGGTACCAAAACCAGCCGACGAACAAAAACGGAAAGCGGCGGACCGAGGCAATGGCGACCGTGGTGATCGCCAGGAGCAGAACGGCCGAGGAGCTGACGACGATCCAACTCAGCCGGACCCCGGGATGCGGGTAGTAAAACGCCAGGTTCTTTGGGTAAAGAGCATTTTCAAGGTAGGCGACATAAACGACGATCGCATTTCCGACTCGAATGGCAATCGGAAACCGGATCGCCATCGCACCTCCGCTCGATTGCGTCGCCAGGGCAATCAACGAGAAGGCCGCCGAAACCGCAAGAAACGGGATTTTTTCCATGAGCAATCGCACTTCGACGCGGCGGGACTCTGACGATTGGCCCTTCTTCGCACGGCTCGTGACTCGCGCCGGCTCATTCGCGAAATTCAGACGGCCCAATGGCCAGAAGTCGAGCAGCAAAAAGACGAACGGAAGAGTGACCAGCGCCTGCTTCGACAGCAGGCTGCAGACAAAAAGCAGCAGAGAAACCAGATAACCCCGCCATCGCCGGGCCGCCGCATAGTGGACGTAGGCGAGAAGCGAGAGGAGGCCAAACAGAGTGCTCAACACATCCTTGCGTTCGGCGACCCAAGCGACTGACTCGACGTGTAACGGATGCAGCAAAAACAAGGCGGCCACAAACGCGCTCTTCGCCCGGCGACCGGTCGCACGCGTCAGAGCGGCAAAGAGCACAACGCCGCTTGCCGCGTGCAGGAAAACGTTGGTGAGGTGATACCCGCCCGGGCGTCGGCCGAAAATCTCCGTGTCGAGAATCAGCGACAGCCAGGTGAGGGGAATCCAGTTGCAGTCGTGAACGGCCGTCAGGCTCCAAGTCAGACTGCGGAGCGTGAGTCCCTCTTGAACGTACGGGTTGCCGGGAACATACGCGGGATCGTCGACGCTAATGAAGCCGAATTGCCATACCTGCGAATAAACCAGAAAGGTGCCGGCGACCAAAAGCACGGCAATCAGAAAATCGCTGCCACTCCAGGGAGCGAGTTGAGTCGTTCCAGGTTGCGTACGTTGCGGATTGCGGATGTTCATTGCCGAATTCGATCAACCAATATCAATCCGCCGTCCCAGCCACGTCGTCGGTGTAAGCGATTCTGCGAGCGTCGAGCCAATCCTTCGCGAGTTGCAGCAGGTTCTGGTGGCGAAACTTGAACCAGTCGTGCGCAATCTGACAACGGAAAAGAGCCGTCACGAACGCTTCCTGCGGGCTCGCGCTCGAAAGGGCCGTTTGCAACCGCCGGCGATCTTCCCGATTTTGGACCGTCGCCGCGTATCGAGCAGCCAGATCGAGCTCGTCCTGCTCGGTGAAGCTCGGAAGTGGCTCGAAGCCACGTGGCGACGCTGCTGAATCGATTGCTGTCGACGCGACAATTTGACCGTTTGCCGTGTCTAAATAGGCGAGGGCGGTCGGTTCGCTGAACTGCAAAGCGGCCGCGACTTCGCTGAGTAAAACCGTACGAGGCATCGGTAGCTCGGTCCACTTTCCCGTGCTTTTAAGTCCGTCGATCAATTCAACAGCAAGGCCGCAGCCAACGCGACAGCCGCCGTTTCGGTGCGCAGGATCCGCGGTCCCAGGTTGACCAGGCGCGCTCCGGCATCGATCGATTCGCGGAGCTCCATCTCCGTCAGACCGCCTTCCGGTCCGATCACAAGCAGCACGGGCCCTTGCTCAGACCGCCCCGCGGAAACTTGCGCGAAGGGAAGTCCCGTAGCGTCGGCGACATACGTGCCGGTGTTTGCGACTGCGTTTTGCACAAATTCATTCCACGTTGTCAGCGGATCGATCTGCATCAGCCGATTCCGACCCGATTGCTTGCACGCTTCGATGACCGTCTGTCGCATCTTATCCAGCTTGACTGCTCCCGGTGCAACAATGCTGCGTGCCGTTTGTAGCGGAATCAACCGATCGACCCCTAACTCCGTGGCTTTTTCCACCAACCAGCGAAAGCGGTCGGCTTTCGGCACGGCAGTCGCCAAGACGACTTCGGGCCGCGTCTTCGGCAATTCCGCGCGGCGATCGGCGAGGCGCAACGAAGCAGAAGTCTTGGAGATTCCTACGATTTCGGCGTCCGCTTCGGTGCCCTGACCGTCAAATACGATCAGCCATTCACCCCGACTGCTACGCATGACATGAGCCAAATGATGAAATTCGGCTCCGGCGAGTTCACACGCATCGCCTTCGGGAAGCAGCGGCAGAAAATACCGGTCGACCATAAGTCCGTTATCTGTGGCGAATCGTCGTGAGCGTCGTCCAATCATCATGCCGATCTGGCGAATCTGCCGATTATAACTGACAGCGCGAAACCAGCTGTTCCGTTCGGGAGGGAAGTATGGCTGCAGATGGCGTCGCTGGAGGCGGCGTCCCCCTCGCGTCTCTCGAAACTCGCCTCGATTTTTTTGCAGGTGCGAGTCATCAGGAGGCTCTCGCCCGGCTGGAATACCTGGTCGAAACAGGTCTCCGCTGCGGCGTCGTAATCGGGCCGAAAGGTGCCGGGAAGACGACCGTGCTCCGCGCGTTTGCTAAACTTGCGGCGACCGCACGGACCGCCAAGGTCCTCGTGGATCTGCGGTCTCTGAGCGCGGAGGAAGCACTGAAACTGCTGGGCCAGGGGCTCGGCATCACATCGCACGCGCGGGGCCGTCTGAGCCTGCTGTGGCAAGAGATCATCGACGCGCTCGTTGGCGTGCGGTATGCGAAACACCAATGCGTGGTAATCTTCGACCATCTCGATCGCGCTGCTCCGGACTGCCAACAAGCCGTTGAGCGCCTGCTCCTGCACGAAGCCGAACTTGGCTCCGCGACTTTTGTGCTGGGGTTTTCGGGTCAATCGTTCCCCGTTATCGCGAGGGAATGGAGGCAAGCGGCCGACCTGCGGATCGAAGTCTCGCCGCTGACAACCGAAGAAACTGCAGAATTCGTGGCACGGCTGCTCCAGGTTCTGGAGCTTCCGGGCGATGCCTTCGACGCGGACGCCGCGACGATCTTGTATCAGCTGACGCGCGGCGTGCCGCGTGATGTCGTTCGGCTCTGCGAACTTTCGCTGCTATCGGCAATGCAGGATGACAGGCGTTCCATCTCCGCGGATATCGTGGAAGCTGCCATGCGCGAGCTAAGCCTGCTGCGCTCCTCGGCCTAGCTTCGCCCTCGCTGCTTGCGCGAATTCCTCGAATTCGCTATAAGTCGCGTTCCCAGCAGTATTAGCGCCGCCGATTCT
>CAYWOV010000416.1:0-4364 GCA_964459965.1 uncultured Planctomycetaceae bacterium
CGGCCCCGGTGGCACTGTCGAGTTCACCGGTCGGTTCGTCGGCGAGCACGATTTTGGGATTCTTCAGCACGGCGCGGACAATCGCGACCCGTTGCTGCTCGCCTCCCGACAGCTCGTTTGGTCGATGATCCAACCGGCTCTTCAGGCCGACTTGCGTCAAAAGTTCGACTGCCCGACGTCGCATCACGGCCGTGATCCCACCCGGCAGAAACGGGACGAGGGCATTTTCGACGGCCGTCAAATTGCTGAGCAGATTGAAATTCTGAAAGATGAATCCAACATCTTCCCGCCGGTAAGTGTCTCGTTGGGCGGTCGTTAGCCGCGCCAGTGGGCGGCCAGCCACAATAATCTCGCCGCTCGATGGCTCGTCGAGCGATCCAATCAAATAGAGCAGCGTGCTTTTTCCGCTTCCTGAGGGACCCACGATGAATGTGAAAGAGCCTGCCTCAATTTCGGCCGAAAGTCCTCGCAGAGCACGAACTTCGTTCGTTCCGTGGCGGTGACTCTTGGTCACTTCGCACAGCTCGATCATCGGCAAGGGCTGGCGGCCGACAGGCTCGTCTTGAGCGGTCGACCGACGCGATTTTTCCGGTGCCGGTGTCGTTTCCAAGATGGTTTCTCGCAGTTTGGCTTTCGACAACTGTATGCCGCAGGATTTGGCCCGTCCATCGTGGAACGCGCGATCAATCGCGTGTATGCTGCTTGCGTTGCTTCGGCACGCCCCTTGCGAAAAATGGGCCGCGGAGGATCACCCTTCGTCTCCAAGGCCGGGAAATCGCGGGATTTGCGCGTGCGTCGCGAAGACCCGGACCCTCGGGATGCACACAGCCTGTGCAGGGGTGCCGATTCTCCATGCGCGCGTCGAGGCGATGAGATTCACGAAAGGAAAGGCCCAATGACCCCCAAGGAATTCTTCGACTTCATGAAGAAGCACGATTCTGAGCAGGTCGACCTCAAGTTTTGCGACATGCTCGGAACCTGGCAGCACTGTACGTATCCAATCGACACGTTGGATGAGAGCATCTTTGAGGATGGCTTCGGATTTGACGGATCGTCGATCCGTGGCTGGCAGGCCATCAACGCCTCCGACATGCTGGCGGTTCCCGATCCGAAAAGCGCCGTCATCGATCCGTTCTTCGAGAAGCCAACCGTGAGCGTGATCGCCGATATCGTCGATCCAATCACGAAAGAAAAATACTCGCGCGACCCGCGGAACATTGCCAAAAAGGGTATCGCCTATCTGAAGCAGACCGGCATTGCCGACACCTGCTACATCGGCCCGGAACCCGAGTTCTTTATCTTCGACGATATCCGTTTTCAGTCGAAGCAGAATGGGGCCATGTACGAGATCGACTCGGTCGAAGCGGCCTGGAACACCGGGCGCACCGAGACGCCGAACCTGGGCCACAAGCCCGCGTACAAGGCTGGCTATTTCCCCGTCGCGCCGACCGACACGCTCAACGACCTGCGGACCGAAATGGTCAATGAGATGCGGAAAGTCGGCATTGCCGTCGAAGCGCATCACCACGAGGTCGCCACGGCCGGACAATGCGAAATCGACATGCGGTTCCAGGAACTGCTGAAGATGAGCGATCAGATGATGTGGTACAAGTACATCATCAAGAACGTCGCCCGCCGCAACGGCAAAACGGTCACGTTCATGCCCAAGCCGATCTTTGAAGACAACGGCTCGGGCATGCACACGCACATTTCGCTCTGGAAAGGGAGCAAAGCCCTGATGGCCGGGGATGGTTATGCCGGCTTGAGCGAGATGGCGATGTACGGAATTGGCGGAATTCTCAAGCACGGACGTGCGCTGCTGGCATTCGCCGCGCCGACGGCCAATTCGTATCACCGGCTCGTTCCGGGATTCGAGGCGCCGGTCACGTTGGCCATGTCTCAGCGGAATCGCTCGGCGGCCGTCCGCATCCCGATGTATTCGGCCAGCCCGAAGGCGAAACGCGCCGAGTTCCGCTGTCCCGATCCGTCGTGCAATCCGTACCTCACTTTCACCGCCTTGTTGATGGCGATGATCGACGGCGTGCAGAATAAGATCGACCCGGGTCAGCCACTCGACCGTGACATTTACGACATGACTCCGGAAGAGCTGGCCGAGACCAACACCACGCCGGGCTCCCTGCCGGAAGCTTTGGCCGCGCTCGAGGCCGACCACGCGTTCTTGACCAAGGGAGACGTCTTTACCAGCGATCTGATCGAGACGTGGGTCGAGTGGAAGCGGGAGAAGGAGATCGATCCGATTCGCCTGCGTCCGCATCCTTATGAGTTCGAGCTGTATTACAACGCTTGATCTCACTCGAACTGAGTGAACCCCAAGCCCACAGACCGCGGTCCGTGGGCTTGTCTTTATTTAACGAGCAGGCCAGCAAATGGCTCTCGCTCCGCGACCACTGCCATTAGAGACGATTGACGGGCTGCGTCCTCCGCGAGCTGGCTTTCCCTATTTTCAACACGCCGCCAACTACCATTTCGACCCGGATGCGTCCGGGTATTCACCAGTAAACGCCTGGTGGTTGGCGGACGCGTCGTTTTTGGTGTACGGCGACGCGAAATTCGTTGCAGAGGCTCTCGAGAATTCGCCGCTGCCGGAGCAAGGCTATGCCCTCGATTGGCTGGGGACAGCCGGCGACAATCGCGGAATGGTCCTCTCGAACGAACGAGCAATTGTGGTCATCTTCCGCGGGACGCGCGTCCAAGTCCACAGTTTGCTCGATGCGGCCGAAGTGGTCATGTTCAACCAGAGCGACCTCCGGACCGACAGCCAGCTTTTGTTGAAGTCTGGCCGAACGGGAGGAAGGGTCCACGCTGGTTTTTCCACCGCGTTTGCGGAAATCAGCGATCGTTTTGACGCAATTGTGCGAGCCCGTCTGCCTCGCCAGAAACTTTGGCTGACGGGACACAGCCTGGGAGGAGGCTTGGCCACGCTCGCCGCGGCGCATATCGGTTCGGACGGCGTTCAGGGCCTCTACACTTACGGGGCACCGCGAGTCGGGGACGCGGAATTCGCCACACTGCTCCCTGCCAAATCGCACTTTCGCTTTGTTCACGGCACCGATTGGGTGCCGGCCGTCCCGCCGGAGCTGATCGGCTACCGGCATGGCGGAACATTGCAATCGATCCCCGCAGGTCGTTCCCGCAAGCTTGGCGGCGACTTGGTCGGTGGTTTTCAAGCGTTCCGCGCCAGCGTGATTCGATCGGCCCAAAGTCTACGGTTCCGAGTCGGTGACCTGCCTTTTCAGATCGCAGGACTCGCAGACCACGCGCCGATTTACTACGCGACGTTGCTCTGGAATGCTCTGCTTTCCGCGAATGACTCGGTTGCCACTGAGTAATTGCGGCGAGATCAGGCGGGCGAGGGATTTCTCTGCTTTGCGGCCGTCGTGCTCGATAGAAGTCTCAGAAGCAATCCCGCCGCCAGGCCGTAAGCGCCAGGCGCTTGACTGGCTCGGGGCCCCGCGACGTTGAGCACGCGAATCTCGTGTCCATGAATCCAATTGCAGATGAGAGCCAGATCGGGAATCTGTTCCAGATCCAAAACGAGGTAGGGCTTGTGCCGCTTTTGGGCCGTTTTCTTGGTCAAAAGCGTGCCGCCCGCGATTTTGCCGACCGTGAGGATCAGCGTGCCGTCCGACTCGGCCACGTTCTGAACGGTGCGATCCGAATACGCGGGGCTCGCCATTTCGTGAAGGGGATAACGCTCCGAGATTCGGCCGTCCTCGGCCCGTCGTCCCAGCGGGCACCAGCCACCACACGCGATGCCGAGAGAAATTGCCACATCGAGAGCCGCGCGGTCGACGCCCGTTTGACCGCCACTGATGATCTTCTCGACCCGAAGACTCACTCGGCCCGTTCCTGGCCGAAGGCCAAGCGCATCTGGCGGTCTTCGAGCGATTCCAACTCTTTGAACAGCAGGCTTGGCTGAATATCGCGATTGTTTTGGTACTTCTCGCTGCGATACTCTGTCACGTCCCCCTCGATCGTGTGATAAAAGATCTGGCAAATTTGCACGCCGGGATAAATCCGCACAGGCTGGACGGCGAACATCTCCAACGTCCAATAGCCGCAGAATCCCACGTCGCCGAATCCGGCCGTGACATGGACGAAGAGGCCCAACCGGCCGATCGAGGAACGGCCCTCGAGCATCGGCACAAGGTTGTGCGTCTCGGTCCGTTCCACCGTCCGGCCCAGATAGAGGCGGTTCGGATCGAGGACCAGGCCTTCCGGGGGAATCGTATGCCGACGGAAACGATTTGGCCGTCGCATGTCGAGGACGATTTCCTCGTATGCCAAGAGTTCGTCATGCAGGCGCAAGTTGTAGCTATTCGGATTGAGCTGCGCCTCGTCAA
>CAYWOV010000417.1:0-4360 GCA_964459965.1 uncultured Planctomycetaceae bacterium
GAAACGCCGTTCTGGTCGATGCGCGTCACTTCGCAAGGAATCGTGTCTCCGGTGACGAGATAGAGCGCTTTTCGTGTCAGGTCGTGCGAGGGCTCCTGTGCCGGCGCGCTTGGCGACTCGACGATTCCGACAACCATTTTGCCGTTATTTTGCATCACGACGCGTCGCATGCCGCGCCGCTGTCGCACCTCGCGGCGCGGCGCGGGCGGCTCGCGGTAGACAATTCGGCCGTCGGCGGCCGGACGTAACGGGCTCGCGTTCGCGCCCAGTTCGGGCATCCAGACGATGCAACTGGCGTCGTCCCGGCGGACTCCATCAACCAAATGGCCGGGCAATCGCACACCGTCGGACTCGAGGATGGCAAAACGGGTGTCGTCGGGAGTTGCGGCCGGCTCTTTGGAGCTGCCGCTCATCACCAGGGAATGCAGTCCCGCGATTGGCAAGCGCAGCGGCTCGCGAAAGTTCGGACTTTCAATCCAGATTTTCTTGTCCTCGATTTTGAGCAGCTTGCCGTTCACTCGCGACGAATCCTGGTAGGCGATGCTGAGAGCACGCGGAGTCGAGTCGAACTTTGGGGCGAGAATCACGCTTTCAACGCCATCGGCATCGATTCTTGCGTCTCCCGCGCCGTCGAGCACGAACGCCTTCGTCGCTGCGTCGTAGGAGGCAAGCTCCCGGTATTCGATCTTGCCATTGGCAAGATGCAGCCGCGGTTTGTCCAGAGCCGCGTTCCCGCGGGGCGGAGCGCCGCGCCACTCGGCGACTTGCAATCGTTCCAATCGCACGTTGCCCCGTCGGTTGGCCAGTCGGATACCCGTGAGCGGCGGTCGGCCCCGTTCGAGAATCCTCAGATCGGCCAGCAATTTGCCGTTGGGCGCATACGCGAGGCACCGGCCGTTTTCCTGGTCGAGATAGATCACAAAGTGGGCACGGTGCACGTCGTCAGTAATCTTTTGCAGGCCGGCGATCTCCGCTTCACGCGCGGTTTCCCGGTAAAGCACCAGCATGTTGTCCCACGCTTCAACGTGGAATGCGACGGGAAGCGTGGCCTCATCACGACCCATTCCCATCGCCAACATGAAATCGGGTTTGCCTTTCCACGAGATTTCGAATTCGATCGCTGCGCGGGGAGGAATTGCGAAATTCCCTTGTGCGAACGCGCGGGCCTGGTCGGTTTCGAGTTGACCGCGAT
Source organism: uncultured Planctomycetaceae bacterium (assembly GCA_964459965.1). Lineage (GTDB taxonomy): Bacteria > Planctomycetota > Planctomycetia > Planctomycetales > Planctomycetaceae > DASPSM01. The sequence goes on from CAYWOV010000417.1 coordinate 1,193, forward strand.
CGTGCCGCCAGGCGTCGGGCGACGGAGAAACAGTCCAGTCCGCCAAACCATTGGGTCCCTGGTAGACAAGAGCCGCGCCATCCTTCCAACGGGAGAATTGCCGGATGCAATCCCGCCGCACGCGGATTCGGCCCGCCAGGGGCACATCCAAAACGGCTTCCTGCGCGTTCAAATCGACGAGGGAGCCAAAGAGAATGTCCCCGTCCGCCAGCTCAAAGCGAAATTGCCCTCTAGGCTTTGGCAAAGTCGCTGGCGTCGGAAATGAAACGGCGTCGATGCCGTCTAAAGCGAACTCAAGCGGCCCGGCGAACAGCGGAGCCTGCCAGCGCAGCATTCCGGAATCGCTCGATTCGGCAAGCACGCCGGCGACAAAGCCACCGTTCGCCAGACGCAGAGAGCCGCGCGAGGGAGAGTCGCTCGGTGAGCCGGCGGCAAAGACGCCAGCCGGGAACATCCCGGCGACAGCTAAGAACAAGCGCCAACGGCATCCCAGCAAGCGGAGCCAGCCCGGTCGCAAACCACAGGAATTCGACATAGGCATCGCCGCCTATCTTTCGTAGATCGGTAAAAAGCGGTAATTGACAGCCAGCGCCAACAGGGAGAGCGACGTGCTGATTTGTGGTCCGAACTCCCCGCGGATGCTGCCGTCGGCCTGCTGGGCCTGCTTCAATTCGCGGACCAGGAGCTTGTTCCATTTCTCCCAAACATTAACATCACCCTGAAAGAGGGCCTGGGCCTCGTAATAGCGAGAATATTCCAAATACCCGCGGCCGTCGGCTCCGGAAAAGTCCAATCGATCCTTGAGGAACCCGAACGTTGCCTTGAATTCCGCCAGATCCTTCCGCCGCGCGATCGCGTAGACCAAGGTCGCAATTGAAACGCGAGCCGTCGATTGGTCGAACCCACCCATCCCCGCATAGGCAACTTGGCCCGACGAGGATGTCATTTGTTGATAAAACGTGATGGCCCGATCGATCGCTTCGTCGGGTACTTCAATTCCCGCGTTGCGCGCCGCAAGTAAGCCCACCAGCACCGCGCCGCTCACCGAAGTGTCGGCATCATTCGCATCAGGCGAGTAGCGCCAGCCGCCGTACTGATTCTTCTTCTGGGACGTGATCGCCGCGCGGACGGCGAGTTCCAGGGATTGGCCGATCGTGCGCTTGTCCTTGCGATCAGGCCACAAATTGCGATCGTCGACGGCTCCGTAGGCTTCTGCCAATACCAGCGTGGCGAATCCATGATGGTACATGCTCTGGCCCATATACCCCGTGCCGGCATCTTGGGCACTGATGATGTTGCGGAGTGATCGCCGCACGTGAACGCTGTATCGCCCGAAATTCGGATCTTCACCCGAGGCGAGAAAGACCATCAGAGCCATTCCGACGGTGCCTGGGCCGCCTTGGCCGGCATTGGCCCAGCCGCCGTCTTCTCCTTGAGTGTCGGCGAGGTACTTGAGGCCCCGGTCATACATCTCGCGCACGTCGCGGGGGACAACGTCGCCGGTGTGATTGCCCGGCGGTTGTGACATTGCCTGACCGGCCACGGCCGCGACGCCGCAAGCCGCCAGCAACATCGCGACTAAGGCCTTGCGCGAAAATGACTCGATGATCATCACGATCCTCCCCGCTTCTCGGCCCTCGGGGCGTTCGTGTGCGAAGGGCGAAACTCGTCGAGCATGATTCCCTCTTGCCTGAGCATGGGCATCACCTGCGGAACCCTTCTAAAGAGACGCTGCAACTCCCGCCATTGAACGACCTCAAAAATTGGTTTCAAATCGTTCTCCGGAAGGCGGCTCATCAGCACGAGCTCGACAAAGTGGTCATGGTCTGGCTGAGTGAGTGCCGGCAATGGCGGTGTCTTCTCGAGCAGGAGACGCGAAAGTTGCTTTCGCTGTTCCTCGCGCAGCCCCAGATACGTGCCCAGCCGCACAACGGTCATTTCCACTCGGGCTCGGTGTTGAAACAGCCGCCGTTCGCGAACGGCCCCTTCGTAGTGCTCGGACTGCCCGGCGGTGAGGGTCTTCGTCAGCGTCTTGGCGAACAACGAATCGTTTCCGAACAGTCCTCTGTGAAGCTCATTCTTTAGCGGCTGCACTTCTTGAAAAATGCGATTCCATCCGCCGCCTCGGAAGTCGGTTGCCTGATATTTGAATTTGATGTCGTCGACGCGATCGACAAACCGTCGAATGTCGCCTTCACCGGCAAGAAGCAGCTTTTGCTTCTGAGCCTCGGTCAAATTGACCGCCCGCACAACCTCCTCGACTTTTGCTTTCAGTGCTAGTTCAACCTTTTGGCGTCCGTTGTCGTTGCCTCGTTGATTTCCGAAGAGCCAGGCGTCAATGTTCGCGTCGATGTTGCGAATCACAAACGCTCGTTCAACCGGCATCGGGCCCATTGCCGCTTCGTCGATCAGATCATCATCGTCCCCATCCAGCGCCCCGTATGCCGCCGTCGCGCTGACCGTCGTCGCGCTGACCGTCGCGGCGGCCATGACGAACGCGCCCAACAGTCGGCTCACTCTGTGCATGCTGTTCCTTCCCGGCGATTTCAAAACGGCGCGGCAAACGACAAAGTCGCGACGCGATTGCTGTCGAGCCTCCTAGTCGTCGTCGGGGTCCGCGACCGGCATTCCAAACCAGCCAACGCCGTTGCCTCGGAAACCCCAATTGACGTTCGCAGCCTTGGGGATATTTTCCCAGATATCAGTCTGTGCGGCATCGAGGTTCGACTCGATCAAGGCGTCCGGGATGAAGGGAATGAAGGCGTTTCCTTGGAGTGCCCCATTTTCGAGAGCCTGCGTCCACGTCTCGTCCCATTTTTCCAAGAGAGCGACGCGGATCGCTTCACGTTGTCTCGCCGACAGGCACAGCTCGTGATCGAGAATCGCCACGAGGCGGAGCGCGCACGCCTCGCGTTCGTTTGCGTCCCGCGATTGAAGCTCTCTGCGATAGCGGGCCGCCTGTTCCTTGGAAAGATGCTTCTCGACAAATGTAGCCAGTCTTTCTTCGAGCATCAGGCGCGCGGAGCCAAGCTCGTTACCCGCGCGCCCCGCGCGTCCGCGAAGCAAGGCGAAAAGCTCATTCGCGTCCTCTTTGACACAGCTTTCCAGGTCGTCTTTCATTTGTCGGGATTGGTCTTTCGTCGGTTTGCAGATCCTTTGGACGAAGAC
>CAYWOV010000418.1:0-4357 GCA_964459965.1 uncultured Planctomycetaceae bacterium
GCACACGTCACGACCCACCGCCGATGGGAACCGAGAAGACAAACACCCCTCGGACAAATAAGTTGTGCGATTCCGCCTGCGAGCTGCGGCACGCTGGCAACCAGTCCGGCGATGACGTCGCCCAAACCAGCCGCCAAAGCGAAGGCCGGCAAATAGGTTTCGCCCGTGCCGACCATCACGCCGCAGCCGGCGGCGTCGCCCACGCTCGAGCGGAGGTCGCGGCCCAGACGATGAGCGCGTGTCGATCGGCGAGTCGGGTGTTGGGCGCGCGGCAAGCCTCGGGGAACGGCGCGAACCGTCCCCGTCAAATGCGACTCTTCGACCGCGCTATCCGCCATGGAAAAAAGAACGTCAGCGGAGAAAGTCCGCTGGGAAATGACACGAAATAAGAGATCGAGGTGAAGGAGAGGGCCGGATGCTAGCAAAAAAGTTTGGCAGCGCAAATGGCATTCTGTCAGCAAGTTTTCCAGGTTTGGCGGAGGCGTTCATAGTCGTCAGGCGTGTCCAAATCGAAGAGCACGCTGGGACTTGCGACAGGGACTTCAACGACGCCGTCCGCCTCGCGCTTCAACAGCCAGTTGAAGCCCTCCCCCGCCGGAATCTGATCGACCTCGAGCGCGTGGCTCCAGGCAAAAACGGTCGGGTGACCACGATGTCCAGCGTGGGTGGGAACAATGATTCGGCCGGGATTCTGCCTGGCGGCATCGAGCAACAGGCACACAGTCTGGGCGATGACGACCGGATGGTCCGCTGGAATCAAGATCCACGGCGATTGCGGATCGGCCGTTTCCCCGTGTGTTTCGAGATCGTGCGCAACCTGATGCAGTCCGAATGCAATACTGTCTCTCATCTCGGGTGGCGCGGTCGTCGGCACCAGCGCTCGAGCTGCGTACCGTTCGACCTCGCGCTTCAATGATTCATCGTCCGGATGGATGACGACAATTCGGTCTCTCAAACCGGCCTGAGCGAGGACAGTCAGCACCCGGGCGATTACGGTTTGCCCGTCCACGTCCAAAAGCAGCTTCGGCAAACCCATGCGCCGACTCCGCCCGGCGGCGGGGATCAGCGCGAACGGGAAGACTTGATTTTCGTCGGACATGCCAAATTTCCGTCAAACAGTCTGTCGACTCGCCCGCAACAGGTCGAGTCCGGTCGACTTGAGGCGAGCGGCTTCGTCAAAACGCTCCTCGCGAGGACGGATGCGTCTCGCGCCGTGGTCCGCTATGCTGACGAACGGATCACGGATTGAAAAATGCGGCTCGGTTTTTACACCTACAGTTATACCGATCGTCTGCGGATGCCCGTCGGCCCCTGCCTTGAGCGCATTGCCCGCACGGGTTACAGCGGAATCGACGTGTCGGCAACGGATGGTCCGTCGACCGATTCGCGATCCGTGTCCGTTGAACTGCGGCGGTTGACGCGCGAGACGGCGGAACGGCTCGGGCTCAGGATTGAAGCGGTGATCACCCACGCCCCGCTTGCCGATTCGCTCGCAAGTCCCATGGCAAAGCGCCTCGATCTCGAGGCTACGGTTGATTTGGCGGTCGAACTCGGTGCGGAGATCGTCACTTTTCACATGGGAGGATATCCGCCCGGAATATTTCACGACGACTTTTGGCGAAAAGTTGTCGAGCGCATTCGCCGCGCCGCTGAATATGCGGCCGCGCGGCAAGTCGTTATCGCGGTCGATGGAATCTGGCCCGCTTGGGTCGACAGTTCGCCCAACGAACTCGACCGTCTTTTTCACGATGTGGCTGCGGCAAATTTCGGAGTGAATTTCGATCCCTCCTATCTCACGATCATGGAGGTCGAGCCGGCCGGCTTCGTCCAACGGTTTGCGAGCCGCATTGTTCACGCGCATTTGAAAGATTACACCGGAAAATACCCCCAATGGACGGAACGCATCCCTGGCAGCGGGCTCATGAATTATGCGCCGGTCTTTGCGGCGCTTGAGCGAATCAAATTCGCCGGCTCCTGCTCCGCTGAATGTTTCACGACAATGAAGTTTGAAGAGGCTTGCGATGACAGCTTCCAGGCTTTGAATGCTGCGGCACACAAAGCCGGTGTCCGTTTTGATGCAAACCGGCCGGCGACCGACGCCCACCGCTAAAGGGGCCGCAACTTGAATGCGGAGGCGGAAGCACAGACATGTCGACAAACAACAATGAAGAGGAATCAGACGTGAACGCTCTCCCCTGGCTTGCCGCAATCCTTCCTGTCGCCTCGATAGCCGCGGCAACGGCCGCCGCCGCACCTGCCAGTCCCGCCGAATTGGGAAAAGATGGCTACGTCGACTCGAAAGGCGTGAAGATCCACTACGTCACCGCCGGAAGCGGTCCTTTGTGCGTGATGATTCACGGATTTCCCGACTTCTGGTACACGTGGCGCGAGCAAATGCCCGAGTTGGCGAAGCATTTTCAAGTCGTGGCCATCGATCAACGCGGCTACAACCTGAGCGACAAGCCGGAAGGCGTCGACAATTATCGGCTCGAGAAGCTCGTCGCCGATGTGGACGCCGTTGTGGATCACTTCAAGGCAAAAAAGGCAATCATCGTCGGGCACGACTGGGGCGGAATGGTCGCGTGGAGCTACGCGATGCAGCATCCGGACAAGATGGACCGGCTCGTGATTCTGAACCTGCCTCATCCGCGCGGCCTGATGCGCGAGTTGGAGCACAATCCCGAACAGCAAAAGGCCAGCGCTTACGCGCGCGCCTTCCAAAAGCCAGATGCCGCATCGAAAGTGCCCGTCGCCATGCTGGCGTTTTGGGTGCATGATCCCGCGGCAAAGACCACGTATATCGAAGCCTTCAAACGCTCGTCGCTCGAGGGAATGCTCAACTACTACAAGGCGAACTACCCGCGGCCGCCCTACAAATCACTGGCAGTCGATCTGCCGAAGGTCAAATGCCCCGTGCTCATGATTCACGGGCTCAAGGACACGGCCCTCTTGTCCGGCGCTCTGAACGGCACGTGGGACTGGATCGACAATGAATTCACGCTGGTGACGATTCCGAAAGCCGGCCATTTCGTGCAGCAGGACGCCGCGCCCGAGGTGACGCGGACAATGGTCCGCTGGCTTACGTCGCCATGACGGCGTTTGCATGTCCGCATTGTGGCAAGCTCGTCGCGATTCCCGACGGAGGGCAAGTCGGTCAACAGTTCCGATGTCCCCATTGCCGGCAGAAAATCGCACTCGAACAACGAACTTCCCTCAAGAAATCGGAACCTGGTTCGCCGAACACGACTCGGCAATCTGCCGCTCCGCTTCCGCCGGATTGGGTTGCACTCGATCCGCCCGAAAAAACGACGCCAAATCGAAACGCGCCTCAATCGCTCGATTTCCTCCCTGCGTCAGAAAAACTGAAGCCGGAACAGGTGGAGGAGTCCTTGGACACTCTCTCGCCTCTTGGCGCCGGCGGAGCAACGCACGGTCTGGCAAGTCCGATGGTCGAGGCACGAAAACGCCGCCGCCCGGTTGGCCGCTTGCTGATCCCTGGCGGTGTCATGGCGGGAATCGCCGTCGTGGCGATCATTTTCGTCTGGGATCATTTCGCCAATCGTCGCTCGCCAGCCCCCTCGAACGTCGGTGTTGCAAACGCAGTCCGAGCGACCATTCCAACTCAGCAAACCACTGGGGCATTGGTTCCAAGTCCGCGTCCGATCCGCTTGCTGCTGGCCCCGGCCGGCGCGCGGATTGTTGTGCACCTACGGCCGGCCGAACTTTGGAGCACAGACGCTAAAGCCGGCAAAGCACGCCTGTCGCGAGGTGACGAACTCCGCCGCTGCCTGGCTCCGCTTTCAGAGTGGACCGAGCGGCAGATGACCGACCGGTGTCTGTTCCCACCGAGCCAGATTGAAGAGGTGTCGTTCGCACTCGTCTTGCGATCTCCGGGCGATACACCCGATGTCGCTGCCACGGTCTGGCTGAAAGAGGAGAAGACTGTACCTGAGATCGCGAAGCGGTTTGGCGGCCGACCAGTCGAGCGCGCGACTTTGCCGACCTGGGTGAAGGGGGAACAGGCTCTTGTGATTCGAGATGGCAAGACGTTTGCGGTGGGGCCACAAACTGCGGCACAAGAAATGGCCGAGGCGAACGACCAACCGAATCCGACGGACGAAAGTATTGAAGAACTGCTCAAACACAGCGATCGCAGCCGCGAACTCACATTCGTCTTTCGCCCCGATGATATCGACCGTTACCATGAATCCCTTTTTCCAATCGCTTTTCAGTCCGTGGCGCACCGTGTGGCGGGATGGCTCGATCCTGAGGCAACCGAGGGTGTGCTTCTCAGTTTTCAACTGGCTGATCCGTTTCGCACCCGGCTCGCTTTGCGAAACCGCCCCGCAACAACCGT
>CAYWOV010000419.1:0-4351 GCA_964459965.1 uncultured Planctomycetaceae bacterium
CCTGGCCAGCCCGTTTTGGGCATGCGACGACCGACGCGAAGGGGCATCCGTCGAAAATCCGGATGCGGCTTTTGCACGAACATGACGGGACACAATACCCGCTTTTCGTTCCGTTCCCGTACTTCGAGTTTGCCGATCGCCTGGCGAAGGACGCCCATTGGGAGGCGCCCCGGGAGTCCGAATTCGCCAATCAGCAAGATACGGCCCCCTGGAAATACCGAGTGGCCGGAAGCGCCAAAACCGCTCTGCACGACTGCTGGCGGGTCGACGTTTCCAATAACTTCGGGTCGCAAGAAACCGTGTGGATCGACAAAACGAGCGGTCTGCTGGTGAAGGCCGAGCGGCGAATCGTGCTGGGACGAGGCGAAACGCACCTTCTGCGGACGGTGCTCGACTCGGCGACGCCGATTTCCGCCGAGGCCCTCGTCCGGCTTCGCCGCCCCGTGGCCGATTTATTGCGGCTTCAGGACGAATTAAAGCGGCCGGATGACGAAAAATCGCCCGAGTTGAGCGAGGTACAGCTCAGTCTGGCCGCGGCGTCGCTCAAATCCTTGGAACAACAGGCGGAAGGCACGCCATTCGATCAGCTCGTCGCGGCAATTGGACGGGACGTGAATTCCCAGTCACGCCGTTCGGGCGACGTCGACAGCCTTGCCAAACGATTCCTGGGCAAACCTGCGCCGGCTCTTCAGTTGAAATCGCTCGACGGCGAAACAATCCCCGCGACGGAGAATGCGGGAAAAATCGTGCTGTTGCATTTCTGGGCGTACCAGGGAGAGCCGTTTCCGCACGAGCCCTACGGGCAGGTCGGATTTCTCGATTATCTCTACCACAGACGAAATAAACTCGGGCTGCAGGTCTACGGCGTTGCGGTCGATCACCGGCTGACTGATGCAGGCCAGATGCCGGCCGTACTTCGTTCGATCAAAAAGCTCCAAAGCTTCATGAACCTGGGCTACCCGTTGGTCATGGATGACGGGACGTTGCTGGAAAAATTCGGCGATCCAGAGCGAGTCGGAGCAAAGCTACCGTTGTGGGTGCTGATTGACCAATCCGGCACCGTTGTCGAATACAAAGTCGGCAATTACGAGATCAAAGCCGACTCGGGTCTTTCGCAGCTGGACAAAAAAGTGACGGGACTAATCAGAAAACAGCGGCAAAAGAGCGGGCCGAAATAAGTCCCCGACCGCAATCAGCGGTTCTTCTTTCTGCCGCAACGGACAATTTGGTAGTTTCCGACCCGTTCGACAACGACCGATCGGAACAACTGCGGCAGCTGTTCCTCGTACCAGGTCGGCTGTTTCGTGACAAACAGCGCTGTTCCTTCAGGCTTGAGCACTAGCGCGGCCGCTCGGGCGAAGATGTCGGCAATCCGATAGTTCGAATAGTACGGCGGGTTGGCAACGACCAAATCGAAAGTCGATTCCGAATTCGGCTCGCCGCGTGTTTCCTCGGCTGTACTTAATTCGACGTTGACGTTTGAAATTCCGTTCAATTCGGCCCCCCGCCGCGTGCATTCGACGGCTCTCGCGTTGGAGTCGATGGCCCAAACCTGGATGCCCTCGGCGCGCATAGCGGCAGCCATGGAGACAACTCCGGAACCGCAACCAAGCTCGAGCACCTTGGCCTCGGCCTGAACGGTCATCGCCTTCAAAAGCGCGCGGGCCCCACCATCGACCTGGCGGTGGCTGAAGACGCCGGGGCGACTCATCACTTGGATGAGCCGGCCTTCGTCGCGGAAGGCGAACTTGCACTCGTAGTTTTTTAATTTCCGCAACGGCTCGTGCTTCGTCGCGGCAAACAGAGTTCCGCTCTTGAACGGGCGCCGCGTCACTTTAGGAAACAGCTTCCGCAGCTCGTCGTGCAGCCAGGAATCGGTCGGATTGTCCGTGGCGACGAACATCGTACCCCCGATCCGCAGCCGCATGTGCCCCGACTGAAGCATTTCGCGGACAAACTCGGAGTCGCCGGATGTGGTGACCGGGAGTGCGAACAGGTCGATTTCTTTCTCCGGCAAGTCGGTCCGACAATCAAAATGCACGTTCGGCGGCGGATCGGAGTGAAATTGTTGGGCGAGATTGCGCGCGTAAAGGTCGAGAAAGAAACAGCAAACTGGAGACTCATGGCGATTGCGGGCCGCTGCGGCCGCGAATTGGCCGCGGCCCAGCGAGGTGCACAGCACCGAGCCCGCAGGCATGTCGCCGATGGCGTCGATCAGGAGTTGCTCGGCCGCTCGAATTTCGACTTGCGGCCGCGGCGGACGCTCGGCCAACTTGCGTATTTGTCTTGCCCTCGACACTCGGCCCTCGCCAACAGGATTAAACGACCCGGCAGATGTAGCACTTGAGGTACGCGGTTTCCACACAATTAACCGCGGTGGGATGATCAGCCGCCTGGCCGCGCGATTCGAGAATCTGGATCGGACGGCCGCTTCGCTGGGAGACGGATCCCAGCATGGCGACGAAATCGTCACGTCCGATCAATCCAGAGCAGCTACAGCTCGCCAGAATGCCGCCCGGTTTGAGCACATTCAAAGCCAGCTGGTTCAGGCTGTGATAACCGCGCAATGCCTTTGCCAGGCCCGCCCGGTGCCGAGTGAGTTTCGGCGGATCGAGAATCACGGTGTCGAACATTTCACCCGCGGCCGCCAGGCGTTCAAGTTCCTCAAACGTATCCGACTTGGCGAATTGAATCCGGGACGACACGCCGTTTAATTCCGCGTTGGCGCGGGCCAGGCTGAGCGCCGTCTCCGAAACATCGACCGCATGGACTTCGCTCGCTTTGCCGACTTTTAGCGCCGTCAGGCCGAAGCCCCCCGTGTAGCAAAAAAGGTCCAAGACCCGTTTGCCCTCGACATATCGGGCCACGGCGGCGCGGTTGTCTCGCTGATCGAGATAAAAGCCCGTCTTATGTCCCTGCACGACGTCGACGCCGTAGCGCACGCCATTTTCGGCCACGAACAGCGGACGCGGCGGCTCGGCGCCGCGCGCCAGACCGTCGGCCATCTCGAGATGTTCGCTTTCGCGGATTCCTTTTTCGGTCCGCAGCCACATCCCGCGAGGCCGTAATTTGGCTTCGAGTAGATCGAGAAGCAGTTCCCTCCGCTCGGCCAGCGCGAGCGATGTGAATTGGACGAGCAACCAGTCGCCGTAACGATCGACGATCAGGCCCGAAAGGCCGTCGGCCTCGCTGAAAACGAGCCGGCAGCCTGTCTCTGGGTCGAAAGAACCGTACAACATCTGCCGAAGCGCGATCGCCGAGTCGAGCCGTCGCGACCAAAAGTCGGCGTCGCATGTCTCGTTTTCTTGCCACGAATAGAGCCGCACGCGGATCTGGCTGTGGACGTTGTACAGACCGTGGGCGATGAATTGACCCTCGGCGGCGTGTAACGTGACGGCCATGCCCGGCAGCGGCTCGCCTTCGATGCGATCGATCGCACCGGCAAAGACCCATGGGTGCCGGCTGAAGAACGGCAGGGCGCGACGCGCCTTCAAATAAACTCGAGGTGCCGTTGTGGGTGGAAACGCGGTTGCAGTCACGGAAATGAGCCTACTAGGAATTCTCAGAGGGGCGACGCAGTCGATGCGGTCGCGGGTTCGACGGACTTCGCCGCGGGCTTGAACGTATGCCAATCTTTACTGACGATCAGCCGCGCGCCGCGGCGATAAGTCAGATACGACAGAGCCCACTGTACCACGACGAAGAACCGATTCTTGAATCCAGTTAGATAATAGATGTGAACGACGAGCCAGGCGACCCAAGCCGCAAAACCGCCGATCCGCAACTTGCCCACTTCCGCTACGGCGCGGCTGCGGCCGATCGTCGCCATTTGACCCTTGTTCGCATAATGAAACGCCAACCGTGGCCGGCCGGCCAAATCGCCTAGAATCGTGCGGGCGACGAAGCGGCCTTGTTGCATGGCGACAGGGGCAAGACCCGGCAATGGTTGACCCTCCACTTCCTCGACGTGCGCTTGATCTCCGATGACGAAAACGTTTGGAAACTTTTTGATGGCGAGGTCCGGACCGACGACCGCCCGTCCCTGCCGATCGAGGTCGACGCCAAGAGCACGGCTAAGCGATGAGGCCTTAACGCCGGCCGCCCACAGCACGGTCGCCGCTCGCACGTGCTCAGGGCCGATATCCACGCCGTCACGATCGACTTCGGTCACGGTGCTGTTTGTCCAGACATGCACACCCAGCGATTCCAGGTCGCGCGTGGCGCGGCTCGATTGCTCCGGGTGGAATGATCCGAGGATCCGCTGTCCGGACTCGATGAGGATCACGCGAGCCAGCGTCGAGTCGATGTTGCGGAAATCGCGGGCCAACGTGAAGCGGCTCATTTCGCCGAT
>CAYWOV010000420.1:0-4342 GCA_964459965.1 uncultured Planctomycetaceae bacterium
GACCGCGGGCATGAGAGGGTCGAGCGTCAGGCCGGAGACATCATTGACGATCACCGCGCCCGCGCGGAGGGCTTGCCGCGCGACTTCGGCTTTATTGGTGTCGACAGACACGGGCACAGACGTCTGCTGAACGATCCGCTCGATAACGGGCAGCACCCGACGCAGCTCGTCGTCGATTGAAACCGCCCGGGAACCGGGCCGCGTCGATTCCCCGCCAACATCGATGATGTCGGCCCCCAGCGCGATAAGCTCAAACGCGTGGGCCGCTGCAAAGGCTGGATCGAGATATTCGCCGCCGTCGGAAAAGCTATCGGGAGTGACGTTAACGATCCCCATAATCTTCGGGGATCCGCCAAGCTGCCAAACGGCTCCAGGAAAGGTCCATGGCAAGGGAGCAGCATCTGGCGCTGAATTCTGCGGTGGCATTAAGGGGTCTCAGAGGCTTTTCAAGTCGCTGGGAAACAGATCTGGGCCTAAAAGGGGCTTTTTATCCCGGTTCCCGCCCCCTCTTCAGAATTCGCAAAACTCCGAAAAAACCGGCTCTAGTCGTTTGACATCACGGATCTGGTTGTTATTTTGAAGGCCTTAATCGGAAAACTCCATACAGCTTACGCAGCTTTCCAAGGTAATGTGTCGGCGTGAGCAGCCAGGGCGTGTGCAGTTTTCAGGGTATATGCGTCTGAAGTGTTCCAAAATGCAAGGAGATCCCCTGATGTTTCGTAAGACGTTGATTTTGGCGATTGTGGCCGGAGCATCGCTCCTGGTCGCGGGAACTGGCTCTGCCAAGGCCTTCCACCACTTCGGTGGTTGCGGCTGTGGTGCCCCTGAGGTTGAATCCTGTGGTTGCGGATTACACCACCACCTCCATCTCTTCCATCATCATCTCGGCTGTGGCTGCGAAGCTCCCGTGTCGACTTGCGGCTGTAGCGCACCGGCTCCTGCTCCGTCGTGTTGTGCGCCGGCTCCGACTTGCTGTGCGCCGGCCCCGACATGCTGCGCGCCGACTCCGTCCTGCGGCGCTCCGGCGCCCTACAGTGCTCCTCCAGGACCCCCGGCTGGCGGTGCTGTAGCTCCTCCTCCGGCTCCAGGCACGGGACATCCGATTGCTCCGCCGCCGCCGCCGGAAGAGCCCTCCAAGGCACCGAAGCCGAAGGCCTAGTCCATTGCCTGGGCGATTTTCGCCCAATTGACCGCTTCCACGGCGGTTACAAACGGAACAGAAACGGGTTCGCCCGCAATTTGTTTGCGTGCGAGCCCGTTTTTACACGCGCCCGGCCGTCTTAACGCGCGACTGGCATTTCGCGACCATTGAACGATCTACTGAATTCGCGACAAGCGGCAAAATGACGTCCGATCGCCGGAACCGTTACTGAGGGGCTGGGGTCGGCGGAGCAGTTGCCGGGGGAGCGGCCGGGCTGCCGGTCGATGGCATCGCCGCTGGCGGCGGTGGCGGTTGCACCGCGGCGGGGGACATCGGCGTTGAGCCGGGTTGAGTGCCGCCCGCGTTGGCCGTTGATGCAGGCATCATCGAATACGGGACTCGGATAATCCCTAGCTCATAGCCTGCGATCGAGCCGCAAAAGCCGAGTGAGGGAGCGCCGCCGACAACACCCAAGGCGGCCGCTTCATCGGCCCGTTCTTTCGGTGTCTTGTTGTCTCCGCACCCGCAGAGACAACATCGCCAGCGGCGGTTCTGAGCCTTTGTCTCTTGCGGAGGGACTAAAACGGCAACGCCTGCTGCGGCTGCGATGAGCAGCGGAACAGCCAATCTGGTTCGCCACATCCTTCGGCTCCTAACCAGTCTTTCCGACGAAAATCGATTGTCGCGAATGTAACCGTCTTCGAAGCCGATCGTACCCGGGGTACCATCCGCCGGACATAAAAACGCTCGCGTGCCGCGGGAAACGCGAAAGCCCGAATCGATCGCTTTACATCCAGAAAAACTGCTACGACCGGATCCGGACGAGGCGACTTGTACCGGCAAGAAATTTGCTGATTCAACGATGGTTAATTCGCGTCCAAACGGGGAGGGAGAGCTGAGCCCGACGTGGAGGCTCCGGCCTCGACATCTTGCTCAGCCCTCCGCCTTCCCCTTTGTTTAATCTTCCTTTCCAACCGTGACCGCACCCTGATTCACGTCAGCCGCGATTTCCGTCAACTTCTTGTCCGCCGCGCTTTCTTCCTCAAGCGTTTCCTGTAAAAGTTTGGCCGCTTCGTCGTGGCCCAAGTGCTCCGCGAATGTTCGAGCGCAACCGTACGCCGCGATTTCGTAATGTTCGACGCGCTGGGCGGCGCCGATCAGGGCCGCGTCGCGAATGTCGTCTTCCATGTCTTCTTCAATCGCTTCCTGCCCTTCCTCGATGAGTCCTTCCATGCCTTTACATTTCACGCCGCGGCCGGTTGTCCCGAGCTGCCCAAAAATCTCATCCAGCCGCTCGACGTGTCCTTCCGTCTCCTGAAGGTGCGCTTCAAACGCCTGGCGCAGCGAATCATTGCTGGCCGCCTTCGCCATCTTGGGCAACGCCTTGGTCAACTGCTTTTCGGCACTGTAAAGGTCTTTCAATTCGCGCACGAAAAGGTCGTTGAGATTTTTAATCTTCATAGGTCTCTGCTCCTTTGAAATTGCTTGTAATGAAAGCTCCTGATGCGAGCAGGTTCGCAAAGCATGTGCCACCGTTCCGAAAGCCTGGTGTTGGTTTTCGCGCACCGCAAGTTCGCGGCCGTCGGTCCTTCGGCATGCGAGATCGCGGGCACACCATTTGCGATGGCTCTTGACGACGCCCAATTATTGAAAGCCACTTCAGATGAGCCGAATCCTCAACGAATCCAATTCCGCCGAGCGACAGGCTGAAGCGCCCGTGCAACGCCGCTGGATTAATTTGCACCGACGGCGCGCCACGGTGGCCGGTTCGGCCATCGGAGGGGCGATCGTACTGGCGGCTGCGGGCGCTTTAGGGGCCGGCTTGGTCAGTTTCGGCATAAGCATCGCCGGGGGAATGGTGCTGGGCGGATGGGCCGGCGGTGAGATCAGTCAGCGTCGAGCGCGAGCACGCGGACCGCGCGAGGCCGTCCGACTTCGACGGTCGATTCGCATTTTTCGAATTGCTCGTACAATGCGTCGCCGCCGCTTGCGGCCTTCGCCCATGCGCCGCGCCGCGAGGACGTCTTCCCGCCTCGCAAAGCCGGCCGGCTAGGTGCCCACCGCTGCGCGTTGCGCTCGCGGCGTAATCAATTCGGCAATCGGACGCGGCGATTGTATCAGCTCTCGGGCGAAACGGCCGTTTTGCCCGACGCGGACAGACCGATCGCCACGCCGCCACGCGACACGGCCCCGAGCGCAACACCGCCGAGTGCGATTCCCCCGACCGCCACACCCCCCATCGCGAGCAACAAGCCCAACGTGCAACCCCCAATCGCGACCAATCCCTCCGACAGGCCGCCAATTGCGAGCACGCCTTGAGCCAAGCCGCCGACCGCGACCAATCCCGTCGCCTGGTCGCCAATCGCAATCACGGCCTTGGCATGCCCATGTTGCTCGCCGTGCGACCAGCGGGGCCCGAACGCAACCTCAATCAGGGGCACACGGCCCACCTTCGTTTCCGAGCGGAAACGCACGGCTGCCTGGTTTCCCTGAAGCGAGCGAATCAGCGCCTGCAGCATGGATGCTTTTCTCTGAGAGCTACACTGACGGACGTTTGAGCATGTCTAGTCGACACTGGCTCCAGCGCGTTCCCGCGAGTTGGAATGGTGTTGCCTTGCCAACGACGTCTGTCCGCACGTTTTCATGCCGAGAACTGAATAAAACGGGCAACGGCCCGTCATGCCGCGGTAGATCAGACTGGCGCCGACGGCGGTCGCGAGCAATCCCCGCAACGATCGCAAGTTCGACGAAGTCAGCAGGAGCGCTCCGCCGCCAACCGCGGAGACAATCCGTTCCGTATCATCCATATTTACGCGGCAATCAAATGCTTTAGCGGCCAGATCTTGCGCCATTTCGGTAAATGAACCCTTCATCACGTGCTCTCCTGCTTTGAAAACATGCTATTTCGATTTGAAAATCGGGGTCGGCCGCTGCTCAGCCTATTCACCCGCCACATCTAGTGCACCTGCGGTACCAAATGTCGGAAAAATCTGAGCGCCGGACAAACTCGGCATCCGGCTTGCAACGGTCGTCGCAGCAAACGGCCCCCCCGTGTCTCGCCTTCGTCTAACGTCACAAACCGGAGCGTGAGGCCACATGCCGTGGCACGAGTCTTGCTGCAAGTCCGTCGAGCCAGAGAAACGGGAACTCGGCAAGAAGGACAATTTGCCATGAAAGAATTCGTGATCGAACGCACCAATG
>CAYWOV010000421.1:0-4338 GCA_964459965.1 uncultured Planctomycetaceae bacterium
CTGGGTTCTGCGGCACCAGTTTTTGATGATCGTGGCGACGATTTTGACAGTGATTTTTACCGGTTGGTTATACGTCATCGTCCCGAAGGGCTTTTTCCCTCAGCAAGACACGAGCCGCCTGACCGGCACGATCATGGCCGATCAAGACACCTCGTTTCAGACTATGAATCGCCTGCTGGCGCAGTTTGCCAAGACCGTCGGAAAGGATGAGGACGTCGTCAACGTCATTGCGTTCACGGGGGGCGGTTCGGGCGGCGGTGGCGGGCGGGCGACCAACGTCGCACAAATGTACGTGGCGCTGAAGGACGTCGATAAACGGTCCGTCATTCGTGCCGGCGGTCTTGTTACGAGCTCGTTGACTTGGCTGCAATCCCATAGGGTGCCCGTACCGGAAAGCCTGATCGGGTTTTCCAAACGGCTCGCGGCCTCGCATCATGCGAGCGCCGATGATGTGATCGCCCGCATGCGGGGCCAACTCGCGGGGATTCCCGGCGCCACCTTGTATTTGCAATCGGTCCAGGACCTGCGGATTGGCGGCCGCACGAGCAGCTCGCAATATCAGTATACCCTTCAGGGGGACAACCTGAAGGAGCTCAACGAGTGGGGGCCGAAGGTGCTCCGCAAACTACGGGAGCTTGAGGGAGGCGCGCTGGTCGACGTCGCCACCGACCAGCAGAATTCGGGCCTGGAAGCCAACGTCATCGTCGACCGCGTCGCCGCATCGCGTCTGGGCATTACGATGCAAACCATCGACGACGCCCTTTACGATGCCTTCGGGCAGCGATTCGTGGCGACAACGTACACTCAGCTCAACCAGTACCACATCGTGATGACGGTGCCGTCGGACTTTTGGCAGAATCCCAATGGACTGCGTTACGTTTACGTGAAGGGGGGCAACGGAGTCCGCATACCGTTGAGTACCTTCTGCAAGTTTTCAACCGACACGGGCCCCTTGGCGGTGAACCATTCGGGAGTCTTTCCGTCCGTAACAATCTCATTCAACCTTCCCCCAGGCGGCGCTTTGGGCGACGCCGTCGAGCAAATCGACGACAAGATTCACGAATTGGGGCTTCCCTCCTCGTTGCACGGCCGCTTCCAAGGGGCCGCTTTGGCGTTCCAGGACTCGCTCAAGAACGAGCCGATACTCATCGCTGCGGCGCTCGCGACTGTCTACATCGTGCTGGGCATTCTCTATGAAAGTTATATGCACCCAATCACCATCCTCTCGACGCTTCCCTCCGCGGGCGTCGGCGCGCTTTTGGCGCTCTTGATCACGGGCAACGAGCTCAACGTGATGGGCTTGATCGGCATCCTGCTGCTGATCGGCATCGTGAAAAAGAACGCCATCATGATGATCGACTTTGCCCTCGAGGCTGAGCGCAAGGAAAATATGTCGTCCGCCGAGGCGATTTACACCGCGTGCGTGCTCCGCTTCCGGCCCATCATGATGACTACGCTCGCGGCGCTCTTCGGCGGCCTGCCTTTGGCGCTGGGAACAGGCGCCGGCTCCGAGCTCCGCCGGCCGCTGGGAATTGCCATTGTGGGCGGACTGCTTGTGAGCCAGGCCCTCACGCTCTTTACGACGCCCGTGATCTATTTGTATCTCGACCGCTTCCGCTTGTGGGTCCTCGAGCGCCGCGGCCAAGGTCAGCATCACTCGACCAGTCCGGCCTTGGCGGGAGTCAGAACGGAAGTATGAGCAGCCGATGAGGTAAGAGGGCCGAGGGATCAGAAGAGGCACGGGTTACGTGCCGCTCGATTGTTTCACTCCATTATTTCAATCCGCGTGCCGCGATAACACCATGGTTTTTCTGGAAGTCATCGTCAAGAACATCGCGCGTCGCAAGACGCGATCCGTGCTGACGGTCGCTGGCCTCGCGGCTGCGGTTGCCGCGACGACCACTTTGCTCAACATCGCTTGGGCCTTCGCGGGATCCGCGGCCGATTCCTACAAATCGCGCGACGTCGACATTGTTGTCGTGCGTGCGGGAGTGGCCGAGCGGATTACCAGCAGCCTGAGCGCGCCACTGGCCGCTCGGTTGTCGGCTTTGCCCGAGGTGGCCGGAGTGGACGGCAGCCTGACCGAGATGGTCTCTTTCGGCGAACAGACTCTGGTCGGCATTCCGCTTCACGGATTGGATCCGGCCGGTTTCGCCGTCGAAAGACTCGCCGTCGTCTCCGGGCGGACCTTGGCGGCGGAAGACCGTCACGGGGTTCTATTGGGCAGCGGCCTGGCCCGCGCGTTGAAAAAAACAGCCGGGCAAACTGTCGAGATCGAGCGCACGCCGTTTCACATCGCAGGCATCTTTGAAACCGACAACGTCCTGGAATCCAACACGGCGGTTGCCCCGCTGGCCGATGTGCAGGAGCTGATGGATCGTCCCGGCCAGGTCTCCGAGTTCCAGCTTCGCGTCGTCCCCGCCTTCGCCAGCGACGCCGCGGTGCGCGGCCTTTGCCGAAAAATCGAATCGCTGCGAAGTGAAAAGGGGCAATCTCTCGGTTTCAAGGCTTTGCCGACCCGTCAATTTGTCGCGAGCGACACCGAAACCCGCTTGGCAACCGCGATGGCCTGGGGGACGACAGTCATCACCGTCATCCTTTCGCTGGTCGGCATGCTCAATACGATGTTGATGTCGGTTCTCGAGCGCACGCGCGAACTGGGGATTCTGCGGGCCGTGGGTTGGACGCGAAACCGCGTGGTGCGGCTGATCCTCGGCGAATCGCTGGCGATTGTCCTGGCCGGCTCCCTGGTCGGAGCCTTGTCGGCTGCAATTTTTCTGAGGACGCTGGCCTCATGGTCGTTTACGCGGAACATTGTCCAGCCCGGTCTCACTGCCGGCGCCGTCCTGGCAGCGGTGGGGCTGATGCTGGCGGCCGCTCTTGCGGGCACCTGCTATCCCGCTTATCGCGGCGCGTCCATCGCGCCGACGGAGGCTCTTCGGGCCGATTGACCGCCTCGTTTCACACGTCTGATATCTGACCGCCGCCCAACTTGGCCTCGCACAAAACGCGAACTCTGGGACAATACATCGTTCGGGTCGACGGAGGCGACCGTATATGCCTGTTCTTGATGTGCTGCTTGAAGTCTCATCGGTTTGTCGGCATTACGAGGCGGGCGCCCTCCGCGCTTTGACCGACGTGTCGTTCAAGGTCCACCGCGGCGAGTATCTTGCCATTATGGGGCCCAGCGGCAGCGGCAAATCCACTTTGCTCAACCTCTTGGGTGCTCTCGACCGTCCGTGCCGCGGTGAGATCTTCTTTAAGGGAGAGCGCCTGACCACCCGTAAAGACCTCGACCGCTTTCGGGCTCACACGCTGGGCTTCGTCTTTCAGTCGTTTCATCTGTTGCCGACCTTGACCGCACTCGAAAATGTGCAGATTCCCATGTTCGAGGGACCGCGCAAGCGCCGCGAACGAATCCGCAAGGCGGAGGAGCTGCTGTCGCTGGTCGGCATGACCCACCGCGCCCGCCATCTTCCGTGCAAACTCTCGGTCGGCGAGCGGCAGCGCGTGGCCATCGCCCGGGCGCTTGCCAACGATCCGTTGCTGCTCTTGGCCGATGAACCGACGGGAAATCTCGACTCGGTGGCCGGTTGTGGGGTGCTCGATCTCTTCGATCGGCTGCATCGCGAGCAGGGCCTGACTCTGATGGTCATCACGCACGGCGCCGAAGTGGCCGCCCGCGCCCAGCGGATTCTCCGCATGCGGGATGGTCGGCTCGACCCCCCGCAAACGCAGAACCTTCCAGACCCGGGCTTCCAACCGAAGATTGTCGACCCCCGATGCGTCGCGTAACGATTGCCTGGAAGAACTTGCGCCGACGCCCCGCGCGGTCCCTGCTGACGATCACGGGGCTGGCCGTGGCCGTCGCATCCGTCGTGTCGCTGGTCGGCGTCGCCGAGTCATTCGAAAGCTCGTTTTTGGCCCTCTACACGCGTCGCGGCGGCGATCTCGTCGTACAGCGGCGCGGCGGGACCGTGCAGCTTTCCAAAGGCGTTCCCCTTGCGCTGGGCGAACGCATCCGCAAACTGCCGGGCGCCGGTCAGGTCATCGGCGGCCTGATGGACATGATCGCCTTTGAGGACCACGACTTATTCATGGTCATCGTCAACGGCTGGGAACCAGACTGTCCCGTGCTCGACCGTGTGAAAATCACGGCCGGTCGACGGCTTAATGCCGGTGATCAGAATTGTGTGATGCTCGGCCGGATCTTGGCTGCCAACCTCGGGAAGCAACCGGGCGATATCGTCGACGTCTACTCGCAACCATTCCGGGTCGTCGGACTATTCGAAAGCTTCAGCGTCTACGAGAACGGGGCGGTCTTCATGCTCCTCGACG
>CAYWOV010000422.1:0-4323 GCA_964459965.1 uncultured Planctomycetaceae bacterium
CGAGAAACCGCCGTCATCGTTCACCCCCCTCGGAACGGTGACGGCGATTTCGTTTCTGGGGCGCCGAATTTACGAGCGCCGCTCAAAGACGATCACGTGCTGCCACGGCAGGATCTCGATCGTCTCCACCCAGCGTAAATTGAATTCCGACTGGCCGGCTTCGCGTTTGACCTGCGCCTCGGTCATCTTGTGCAAGAGCTTGATCGGGACGCTCGGATCTTCCTTGCGGTACTCGACGAAGACCACCCGCCCCCCCGGCTTGAGCGCCTTGGCGATTTCCCGCAGCATTTCGTACGGGTAATTGAACTCGTGGTAGACGTCGACCATCAGGGCCAGGTCGACGGATGCGGGCTGCAGGTTGGGCGACTTCACCGTTCCGTGCACGGGTTTGACGTTGGTCACGTTGAGCTGCTTGAGCCGCTTCGCAAGCACGCTGAGCATTTCCTCCTGAATATCAACGGCCAGAACGGTGCCGGTCGGGCCGACCTTTTTGGCCAGCTTCAGGGAGATGACGCCGCTGCCCGCGCCGATGTCGGCGACGACCAGTCCGGGCGTCAGCTTGAGCGAATCGACGAGCTGTTCGAGATGCTCTTCAGTTTCCCGCTCGGGCCGCTCGAGCCAGGCGATGCCCTGATAACCCATCACGTGCGCAATCTCGCGGCCGAAGTAGAACTTGCCGATGCCGTCCGGGCTGTGCTTCTGCCGAAACTGGTAGCGCTGCGGCGGGCGCTCCTTGGCAGTCTTGGCTGGCGAAGGTGCAGGGGTATCGGCCGGGCGGTCCCCGGCGTTCGCCGTCTCAAGCGAGACGAAAACTGCAACGCCAAAGACCGTGGCACGCCAAATTACTGAGAAGTCGCGCATCAGCCTGTTCCGAGCCTTTGCCCCGTCGTTCGATCGCGAGAGTGACGCTGCATGACGATTCCCCATTCCTCGGGCGAAAGCTTGGCGGCCGAGTCGACCAGCATCATGGGAATGTCGTCGCGAATCGGGAATTGCAGCCGGCACGTGGCATCCAGGCAGACCAGGGCATCCCCGTCCTGCACCAGCTTCGACCGCGAGCCCGGACAGACGAGCAGGTTTTCGAGTTCTTTGAAGTTAAACGCCATCGGTTCTTCGATTCTAGAGGGCTAAAATCCCCGCGCCCGCCGGATGTCGTCGAAATCGCGCAAGGAATAAGCGATGCCGACGTAATCAAGCAGCCGGCAGAGCGCACGAACGGCGACACCCATCCCGTCCGGACCGCTGAAGCCGCCGAACTGGCCGCCCCCTTTGAGGTGCGGCTCGGTCTCGAGGAAGAAGCCGGGCGCTCCGAGTTTCCGCATCCGTTCCTCGATCTCCGGCAGATAGCCCTTGAGATCCTTGAGCACCAACTCGTGCCCCGCGTCGCCACAGTCAGCCGGCACAAAATTCCGCAGCCGTTCTTCATCGACCGTCCCCGTCCATTCCAGGCCGGGGTCGATGCGGTAATCCTTGACGTGCATCCAGCCGAGGTACGGGCGCATTTCCTCGTACTCGCGGAAGCAGTCGATGGGATTCTTGTTCTGGCAAGCGACGTTGCCTCCGTCGAAAATCAGGACCAGGTTCGGCCGGTTGACGTTGCGGGCCAGCGTGGCCATCAGCTTGCCCGTCGAGCCGACGAGATTTGGCTCGATCTCCAAGCCGAAGATCAATCCGTCGCGCGCGCACACATCGGCGATTTGACCAAGCTGATCGGCAGCCTGCGGCACATAGGGAACGGGGTCGGCCCCCAATGGCGGATAAAACGAAAATCCGCGAATGAGCTTCGTCTCCAGCTCGTGGGCCGCACGAATCGTCGCCGCGAGTTCCGTGTCCAGGTATTGCGCAAACGGGACAAAGCGGTTATGCGATTTGTCTGGTTCGTCGCGCAGCTTCACCTTGCCGAGACGCGCACCGATGCTGGTTACGCGGAGGCCGTACTCGGCATTGAGCGCGCGGAGCGTCTTGAATTGGTTCGGGTCGAGATCGACGACGTGCTTGACGTTCTCCGCGCCTTCGACGTCGACGAAGCGGGGGCTGTAGTACCTCAGGCCGATCGCCGCGAGCGCCGTGAGTTGTTCGATGGCCGTCTTGCGGTTAGCGGCCTCGTCGGCAAACGCGCTGAGCAGGACGCGAGGTTTGGCGGTTGTGTTCGACGCTTCGTCAGTCGGCATGGGAATCGCTTTTGGCCGTTCGTACCGGTCATCGGGAGGGTCCGGCAAAGCGTCGACCTCACCGACGGGGCAAGCTTTGATTGTATCGCCGAGCCGACGTTAGCTCACCGGTGTGACGGCCAAGGTTGCGGGCGGGGGTGCGGTTTGGAAGTAGGCGACCAGAAAAACCGCGCCCATCAGCAGGTCGAGGGAACCCGTGTAGAGAATCGGGGCGGGCGATCGTCCTTGGCAATACAGAATCACCGCCGGCACGCCGAAGCCGAGCTTTTCGAGAACGCCGGTCAGCATGATGGGTCGAAAGCGGCGCGGATCGACGCTGATGATCAGAAAGGCCACTTGCCAGGCCAAGGCGACGCCGATTGTCGCGTAATAGAACTCGGGATGCGTAATCGGCGGCGGATAGTCCTTGCCGGAGCTGGCTTCCATAAAGTACAGCGGCACGAGCGCGACGATCCCGTAAATCCCGCAAATGGCAAAGACCCACCGCGCAAATCGCATCGGTTGAGTTCCTTAGTTTCCGAAGGGTGACCCGCGTGACGAAAGGCAGCGGCGATTCTATCGCCGAACCCGGCAACGCTCTAGAATGGCCGAAAGAGGGCTCGCAGAGTCGAAGTTGAAACTGGAATCCGCATGACCAAACCGGCCTCTTCGTCCGTCCGTCGCTTGCGGGCCGGCATGGTCGGGATGGGGATGATCTTCGACGAGACGTATCGTCCGTTTTTCGAGCAAGTCCGCGAACGGGGCGTCTACGACCGGGCCTTCGGCGACGTTGATGTGCCATTGGTCGCCGTCGCCTCGCGAACCGGAGCACGAGCGGAAAAGTATCTGCAGGCGGCGGGCAAGCTGGCGGCCGGTGCGAAGAGTTTCTCCGGCGCGGACGCGGTTTCGCAACTGGTCGGCTCGGGCGTCGATTTCGCCTGCGTGGCGGCGCCCGACGATCGCCACTTTGACGCGGCCCGCACGATTCTTGAGGCCGGTTGCCACGTCCTGATCGAAAAACCGTCGGTGCTGCGACTCGACGAATTGGACGAACTGCTGGACATCGCACAGCAGAAGCAAGTGCTGGCAAAGGTCGTCTATCACAAGCTGCTCGATCCGGACCACAAGAAACTGCGTACGTTCGCGGCCGACGGCGTTCTGCGGCACGTCAACAACGGTTACTGCTCGCTGTTGGAGCCTAAGCAAATCTCCGGACAGCAGTTCGCCGAATGGATCCGCGGCCGCAATCCGGGCACGTATGTCGCCGTGCACTACATCAAGCTGATCGATTTCAGCTTTCCCGGCCGCCTCAAGACCGTGACCGCGACGGGGCAGCGCGGAGTGGTCGGCGAGAAGCACGGGCCGACGTGGGACAGTTGCCAGTTGCGGATGATTTACGAATACGATTCGGGCCGCGAAGCGGCGTTCGATATCCATACGTCGTGGGTCACGCCCGACAACTTTCCCGGATACGTCGAACAAGAGGTCCAGTTCCGCTTCGACAACGGCGTCTGGAACGGCCACTCGCGCAAGCGCGGGGTCGAATGCACGGTCGAGGGAAAAACGCCGCTCTCGCTCAAGACGACGATGAACAATCACTACAACGGTTCCTTCCTGGAGCCGTGGGGACAGCGCAGCCAACGCGGATACGGAATTGAAGTCATCGAGCGGTTCGTCCGTGAACTGGCGTACGTCGAGTTTGGCGGTGACGCTTCCGGCCGGCCCGAGCGGCTAGCAGAGATCCGCGGGCTCGCGTACAACGACCTGGCCGCGGACCGTCAAACGGTGGCGGCCGTGCAGGCGCTCGAAGCCATCCTCGAACGACAGGCGCAGGGCGAGCCCGATTGTGTCGTCCGCGTGAACGACCGCCGCGGCGGCCTGGTCCTCTATCGGCCGGGGTCCGCTGAGCCGACGATCCTCTATGCCGGCGAGGTCTGACAGGGCCGGCGGCTCACATCTCCGTCACGTTCTGCACACTTTGTACCACGGGACCGGCTTGTGCCGCGGCGCCCGCTGCTGCGGCGCGGCGGTTGCGCTCGACACGGTAATACGTCAGGCCGAGGCGGCGAAACGTGAACGCCGCCAGATACAGTCCGGTCGTCGAAGCGATGCAGAGCAGGGCGAACGAGGTGAGCGGCTGATCGTGCAAGTGGCCGATGCCCTGGACTCCGGC
>CAYWOV010000423.1:0-4321 GCA_964459965.1 uncultured Planctomycetaceae bacterium
GTGCTGTTCGATCCGGACGGCAACCAGATCCTCATCGATCAGCACGTGCCCAGCCCGCGCAAATAAATGGGGCTCGGTCTCAAGGCGAGCGCAAATCTTGCGCGTCCTAAGGAAATTCGCTCGATTCACCCGTGCGTCGGCGAGAGTAATCGACGCCATCTGATCCTACATGCTGGCACCCCGTTCGACTTGACATCCATAGGCCGATTGCCTATTTAATATAGGCAAGATGCCTATGCAAGAGACGAAGTGACGTGGCGAAGAAATCTCACACGATCGTGACGGACGCGGAATTGGCCGTATTGAAGGTCCTCTGGGCAAGGGGACCACTCTCTGCCAAGCAGATCACCGACGACATTTATCCCGACGGTGCCGAGTCGGAATTTGCTTCCGTCCACTCGTTCTTACAGCGATTGGAGCGGAAGGAGCTGGTGACGCGCGACCGTAACGCCTTCGTGCACGTCTTCTCTGCGACCGCCTCTCAGTCGGCGATCCTCGGACAAGAATTGAAATCGCTCGTGGAGCGTCTGGGGAGCGACTCGATCGCACCTCTGGTGATGAGCCTCATCGAGCAAAAGCACCTCAGCCGGAAAGAGGCGGCCGACATTCGCAAGCTGCTCGATAAATACCCGAAATGAGCGGAGGCGGCTCGTGGAACAGCTTTTGGTGTTTTTTGGGCGGAATACGGTCGCCGCCCTGCTGCTGGCCGTAGTTGTGTACGGAGTGACGCGTGTCTGGCGCAATCCACCGGTCGTCCACGTGCTTTGGCTGCTCGTGCTCATCAAGCTCGTCGTTCCACCGGTGATGGGCATCGAGTGGACTAGACTCGTCCCCTCCGCGCCGAGCGAGACAGTCGGCCGGGCAATCATCCGCGTGCCCAAGCGAGAGTTCGCCGAACACACCGTTCGACCAACCGGCATGGCCTCGGAAACGGCTCGTCCGGAGACTGAGCGCCGTTTGCTTGCTGTCGAAGAAGTCGCCGTGCCGGCCGCCGGACAACAGTCGAGCGATCGCTCGACAACAAAGGACATTGCCGCCCAAGGGTCGTGCTGACGTCCGAAGATCGAATTCACGTCGCGTGTTTGTGCTCGTACTTCACGAATTCGTCCCACAGTTCCGGCAGGTCTTTTCCTGTGATTTTGTGGAAAATCGCATCATCATATTTGCCGGCGCGAAGGGCCGCGTCGAGGCGTCGCACCGTCCGGCGATCATACTTCCACACGATCCACGCAAGAAACGACGCCGCTGTTGAGTATCCGTCGCGATAACTTGCATTCTCGCCAATTTTGCGCTTGGGCCTCTCGGACTCGTACTTCCAATAGCGCAGGTAGTCCGCGATTCCCTCGATCAACCACCCCGCGTTCTTGTGTGAGTTCGGGTAGTGTTGGACGACATGCACCAACTCGTGCATCACCATGCCGAAATCCTCCGGGCGCTTGGTGATCCAGCTATCGCTGATTGAAATCGTCGATCCCGATGTGGAGCCGGGCACTTTCAAATCCGTTTTGATCACGATTCGCACGACGTCGGGCGGAGTCCACCCCTCTGTCGAGAGGAATTTGCAATAGACGGGGAACCACTCCTCACAGAGCTCTTTGGCGCTTTCTCCCCACTTCTTAGATTTCGCACGATCGGGCACCTCGGAGATTTCTAAAAGAAATCTCGGAGTGCGATGCAGTTCCGTTTTGGTCAGTGAATACCGAAATCGCGCGGTTTCTGGGTCGGCGGCGAACACCGATCCACACAAAAGAATGACGAGTAATGCGACGAGCGCCATTCCGGTCGTCAAAAAATGTCGAAACACATCTTCGATACCTCGCGCGCCGATTCGCCTGGGCTCTGGCACCACCGGTTCTTTGGTCGGGAGCGCGGTCGACAAGCATCGCATGCTGTCCCTCATCAAATCACGTTTGCGGTCCGGAACCACATCCTTCGGCATTCCACGGACGGAATTTATACCGGCGAACGATCGTCGGTACCGACCCGATCGTATCGGCGCGAGAAATCCGTCGCCACGACAAACCCGAAGCGGCGTTGAGTCTCTGACTTCGAGTTGGCGAGCCGGTGTAGAGAAACTCTGACAGAGCGCGGACCACGACATCAATCCTTACAGAATTGGGGCATCTTCGTTTTCCTTTTCGCCTCGTCTGTCGGCGGCGGGTTGTTCATCATCGTGCAGCGACGGGCACGCGGTGCTTCTAAAGACTTGTTCGACCGCCAGTGGGTCAACCAGCCGCTACAGCCTCTTGATCGACTAACGCGGAGCATTGCCATCGGCGGAGGTCTGATCCTGGTCGCCGGCGGTGTCACGTTCTTGGCCAAGATCATCGAAGTCCACGTGTGGGAGGGGGAATCGATCCTGGGACTGGAAATTGGCCTGATCTACGGGCCGATCGTTTGCGGCATCGCAATCCTGGGAATGGTGATTCGAGATTACCGCTTGGTCCACTATGGACTTCCCGCCAAATCGGCATTCGAGTTGCCAGGCCGACAACTCACGGCAGAGCAAATCGTATCGATCCGCCGCAGTTTGGAAGAACATGATTGGCACGGTGCCGTCGAGCGGTATCATCAGGCGGTGCCTGACACAAGCTTTATGGAAGCACGCCGATTCGTGCTTGGGCTCTGGATGGCGTTCCGCGATCAACAACCCGGCAAGTTCGCGCCGCCCCCTTTGTCGCTGGCCACGCTGAACACGAAAGCGATGCTGATCTGCGCCTTGATTGAATCCATCGTTCTTGGCGTGTTGTGGTTCACGCTGCGACCATCCGACCCGGGCTCGGCTGCTTCGCAGTTCGCTTACAGCTTAATGTTTGGCATGGGATTGATAGCCGGCCTGCGTGTGACGGGCCTCTGGAAGCGGCTGCTGCTGTTGGCTCCCTCCCTTCGTGGTTATGATCCTCAGCGAGACGATCGTGCCACTTCTGGCTGACGCGCCGTCTCGCTCGACGGGGCCATACGAATGCGGGGTTTTCTTCGGCATGCTCCTGATGGTTTGCGCGATTAATCCTCGACGGCGGAGGGTTTGAGACTGTAGCCGGCTCAACGTGCGTGGCCCGGGTTTTTCGGGATCATACAGACCGACGACATCAATGCCACGATTAAGCTGATGGTGTCAGCACGACGCGTGTAACCTTTCCGGCAACTCACTTCCGTAAGTCGCAGCTGCCTCGCTCATAACAGCCGTCGCCGTTTCGCTCGGCCGCTTGACAAACGCCGTCGCCGGGTGCGGTGCCCCAGGTGCGGCGGGATCGACCGCTGACCTGCGCAGCGATCTGCGGACGCGAGGCAGGGCATTACCGATCCTTGTGCTCCCCATGGGGAATGGTCGGCAGTAAGATGTGTGAGGGATACAACTTACTGTGATACACCGTCTGCTGAGCGGGAACAAATTTCGTCTCGGTTTCGTTGTGGCCGCCAGTGTTCAAATTCCGCGAGTATGTCGGGAACGAGGCAGAAGAGATTTCCACCCTCAGCCGGTGGTTCTTGGGAACCGTGATTCCCGTGTGCCACAAATCGAGCGCGTACGCAGACACCTGACCGGGTACGAGCATTTGCGGCGTCTGCATCGATTCCCGGAAACGAGCGCGAATTTTCCCCTGGGCAAGATGAAAAATCTTGCCCTTTTGGTCCAACTCCATCAGGCTCATGAACCAGTCCGTGTCGTTGGCCGACGTCGACGCGTACAAGACGGCCGAGACCGGACCGGCGAATGTGTACGGTTCCTTGAAGGGCTCCGTCACGTACACGAGGACATCCGGCCGCGTGGAACTCAAAGCCTCGTGGTAAGCCTCCTGTTTTGCTTCGACCTCCTCACTCGACTGCGGCTTCTTGTCCTTGGCTTCGAGCTCCTCGTAGAAGTTCGGATCGGGGGTTGGATCGCCCGGGTCATAGGTGTAATGATCGGGGGGCTCGTCGCCGGGAAGCTCGCGGCGGAGTCGACCGTCGCCGTGCGAAGTATTCGCCTTTCCCGCGCCGTCCAAATACCACTTCTCGAACTGCGTCGAGGGCAGCGGGTATTCGTTGCCTTGCAGCCAATGGTTTGAACCCATCACGAAGATGCCGACCAACGGCTCGCGATTGATGCCGTTGTCGACGCTCTTGAGATAGTGATCGAACCACCGCAAATAATCGCGGGGCAAGTCCACCATCGCCTCAGGTCCGAAATCGTGATCGCCGTACATTCTGCTGGCGCGATCGGAATGGCCCCAGGGGCCCAGCACTAATTTCTGATCGCGGGCATGATGCGCGTGCATGTGCTGATAGTTCAGCTTCGTGCCAATGCCGTCGCCGTCAAACCAGCCCGATTGGTGGAAGACCG
>CAYWOV010000424.1:0-4317 GCA_964459965.1 uncultured Planctomycetaceae bacterium
CCGCATCGGCTCGGTGCTTGTCGAAACCGATGTAGATGCGAGCGCTGGCGAGCTTGGAAAGGTCGCGCAGGGCCTCCAATTCGGCCAGGCGCAAGAGGGCCGGATGCTTCGTGTAGGCTGCCGCCGCTTCTTGCCGCCGTAAGAGAGCGGCGACTTCCGCTTCCGTGCGAATTTGCTCCTCTCGGGCCGCCGACTCCGCGGAGAGTCGCCGGGCCTCTGTTTCCGCTTCGGCCCCGATCCGCAGCCCGTCGGCTCTGGTTTGTGCCTCGATTCGCTGCACCTCCGCCGTGGTCCGCGCTTCGACGAGTTGGGCCTGGCTGTTGCGTTCGGCCGCCAGCACCCGGTTCATGATTTCCTGCAGGTTGCCGGGGAAAACCAGGTCTTTCACATCGGCCCGCAGAATCGAAATGCCGTAGCGAGCGGCCGTTTCTGTGACGTCGCGGAGAATGTCCTCGCTGAGCTGATTGCGGTTTCTCAGGATCTCCTCGAGGGTCATCGAAGCCAGCGAGCGCCGGGCCGCCAGTTGCACGTCGCTATAGAGGCGTTCCTCGTATTTCTCCACCTCATGTATGGCCGCCTTCGGATCGGTCACGCGGAACTGCACGATGATGCTGACCCGCAGCGCGACTTTGTCGCTCGTGAGAATCTCCTGCCCTTTGATGGTCAGCTCTCGCTCGCGGACGTCGACGATGACAACCTCCACCTTCGGATGGCGTCGCTGTCCGAAAAGACCGAACTCGGGCCCCCCCGGCAATTCATAACGGCCCGCCTCGATCACTCGCTTGAGCACGCCGTTTTCGTACCACAAGCCGCGATGGGTATCCTTGATGAAGATTTCACGCGGCCGGGCCATCACGATCCCCTCAAAGTCATCAATCGATGAATTAAGAGCCCCGTAGCAGGACCGAGTTGGAGAACGAATTTTCAGATGGATGTCCGCCGAATCACAATCGCAATGCGTGATAGCGACATCTGATGGCCATTCGCTCCTGATCCTGCCGGGGCACTCACTTGATAGTCGTGCCCCGAGCGCGGGTCAAGGATCTTGCCGAAGAGACGGCCGAGTCGTGGTTTGTCCCTTAATCGAATTGCGTGCCCATGAAATACCAGCCGAGCGGCTTGCCCGCTTTGTCGTGGTACCGCCAGCAGACGCTGTCGCCGCGCTCTAATTTCTCGTACAGATCCCAATTGATCTGCATGGACTGTTCGAGTGTCGGCTTTTGCGTGCCGAAGAATTGGAGGACTTCTGCATCGCTCAAAATGTGGCACAGAAATTCGCAGGACCGCCACTCGCGCGTGGTGCCCGTGGTGTCCAAGAGATTGCAAAGAGGCTCGCCGAGCGCGGAGGTGATCCAGATCTTGCGGAAGAGATCGATCTGCCCTGCAATGTCCGCAGGGATCGGCTGGGAGCACAGCGATTCGAGTTCCTTCAGCGCCTCTTCGTGAGATTCGAGCAGTCCGTACGGATTTCCTTCGGCTTTGTCGTTAGCGATCGCCTGCCGCATGTCCGGCACGGCGTTCTGGACAAACGTCGGAAAATCGATGTTGAGATCCCGTGTGAATTCCTTGAAGACACAGGCTTGCAGCACTTGAAGCGCCCGATCCGGATCGTCTTGCCCCGGTACTTCATATTGCCAGCCATCGGCGCCCATATTTCACCGGCGTCTTTCGCACGCGCTTGTTCTTGGCCGAGTCGTTCAAACCGTCGCCGCGAGCCTACTGCGATCCTTGCGCAGATGCAACGATTTTCCGATAACATAGACGTGACGAATGTCGGTTCAAAAAGAGCTGCGACCTCTTTCTCTCCGCGGTCGCCGAGTCTCGGAATGGCGTCGAGGGTTGCCCCGCCTGCCGCCCCGTGGGCTTTGGATCAACCCCGAAGGGGTGACAGTCTGCTTGCCACCGGTGTAAACCGGTGGGATCGGATTTTCTCCTCGGGTTGGAAGCCCCCGCAAGGGGACGACAGATTCGAGCGAAGTGTCGCGCCTGCCGGGGCTTTTCGAACCGGTTGGGGCCAGAAATCCACCGGTTTGCACCGGTGGCACGCAGACTGCCGCCCCTTGCGGGGCTGAAAACCGATGGACCAATTGTGAAATGCGTAACGGTCGACGATTGCGTCGCGATTGTCGCGATGGTGATTTGCCTCGACCACCACAAGCACGGACGGTCTCCACGAAACTGGGCGATCATCGCCCCTCCGGGGCTTTGTCGTCCGTCGCGGGGAAATCAACGGGAGAAGTCCTCGCGCGCAGCGAGCGATGTGCGTCAACGAAAAGCGTTGGCGGCGGTGTGGAGAAAACGGCCGAACCGTTCCGGTCTGTTGTTTAGCCAGCGAGCCGCAGAGGGCAACATCGCCATTCCCAGGTTGAGCGCCACGCGCGGCAGAGCGAGCACGCGCGAGGCGCGACGCGAAAACCACAGCGAACGCTGCGTGGGCGCAAGTCGATGTGTTTGGTATTCGTCCAACAGCGTCTCGGGCGTCTCCAGGGCGGCCTTGGCGATGAAGCACGCATCCGCGACCGACAAATTGGCTCCCTGTCCGCCGGCCGGCGTGACCGGATGGGCGGCGTCGCCCAAAAGTAACGCCCCATTCGTGCCGAAACGCGGCGACCGACTCCAGGCCAGCCGAAAGCGAGTCAACCCGGAGGGGTCGGTGCGTGGACCGAGCAGTTCCTCTAAGACCGAATCCTGGCTCGCGAAACTCTGTAAGACCTCTCGCAGGCGTCCATTCTGTTCGCAGAGTTCAGGCCAGACCGGAATCAAGGCGACTCCACGGCCCTCGGGCAATGGCATGGCCGGCATCCCTAATAGCCCCGTTTTCACGCGGTCCTGGTTGAGCCAGACTCGCACGGCGTTTGGCGGGAGACTGGCCGGCCACTCGAAACTGAAGGCCAACACTTCCAATGGGAATTGGACGAGTTCCATCGGAAAACCGCAGCCGCGTCGAATCACCGAGTGCGTGCCGTCGTCGCCCACGGTCCAAGTCGCCAGGATTTCCCGCTCCGTGCGACTCGCGATGTCGCGGGCTCGCACTCCGACGACGCGCTCATTCTCAAGCAGGACCTCCGTCACCTCCACGCCGCGCTGATACTCGCACGGAGCCTGTTGCAACAACAACTCGCGCGTGTTCGCGGTCGAATAGGGTTGCACTCCCGCGGCATCGAACACGTCGGGCCCGAAGCGCAAGAGTTCCTGTGTGCCGCACGAGAGCACGCCCGCGCGAATCGGCAGCAACCATTGCTGCTCGAGTTCCGCGGGGATCAGCTTGCGCAGCACTTCAACGGTGGCCGGCCAAAGCACCTCGGGCCGGGTCTGCGGCGCCGGCATGCCGGCCTTTTCCAACATCAGCACGCGTTGGCCGCGCCGACTCAACAAATTCGCCAGCACGGCGCCGCCGATTCCTCCTCCGACAATCAGGAAGTCGATGGACATGGGAACGATCCAAGCGGGCTTCGAACTCGTCGGCCGCATTATCGGCCACCGAGGTCTGAAATTCGACGCTCATCTCGGCAGGGGATGCTGGTTGATTTGGAAAACGGGTCGTCAACGTCGGGTCACAGCGCCTTTGGGGCCCTGCTTCAACCCCGAAAGGGTATCGTGGTGGTCCGTCTCGTCGAATTTGGTGGGTGCCACTGGCGGCAGCTTTGGGCCGCCAGTGCGATTGCCGCTTGAGGTTCGATACACCAGTCAGGCAAATTCACGCGACGGATGACGGCAATGTCGAGTCGGATTGCAATTCATCATCAACTCGCGAACGGAAGACACTGGCGGGCCACCGAGTTGTTTCATACGTTCCCCGCCAGTGGCACCCGATCCACCAATTTGAAGTAGACGGTCTACTACATCCGACGGGCCGCACCGGTGGCAGCCGCCGCTCGCAGGGCTGAAAACCCGATGGCCCAATTGTGATGCGCGAGACCGATCAAACATGCTGCTCAACAAAACCGGGCGTCACTTTCGCTTTACTTTAAGGTGCGGGTTCGCGGCTTTGACGCGTTGGATTCCACGGTCCGTCACGGGTGTGTTTTTCAGGTACAGTTGCTTCAGGTTGTGAATCGACATCAGGTGCTCGAGGCCGGCGTCGGTGATCGCCGTGTTGGACAAGTCGAGTTCCTTGAGCTGCGACAAACCGCTGACCGCGGCAAGTCCTGCGTCGGTGATCTCTGTGCCCGCGAAATAGAGGCGTTTGAGTTTCGGCAGGCTGCGAACGCGGGCAAGCTCCGCGTCGCCGACGTCGGGGAGGTAGTTGAGGGCGACCGTCTCGTTGCCTGCCGACGCGGGGTTGGCGGCGAACTTGAATTGGAATTCGACGTCCTG
>CAYWOV010000425.1:0-4313 GCA_964459965.1 uncultured Planctomycetaceae bacterium
GCGGGGAACCTCCGCGGGTCGTTGCGGCGAGCGAAATTGCTGCTGAGTTTGTGCGGTGCCGCCATTGAACGTTGGGGTTTAATGGATTAAACACGCGCTCTAGACCTTCCGAGGCAAGACGATCGTATTCGGAGATCCTGGATGCCGGTCGGGCGCGCGTGGCGGCGAATTTTGATGCTCGGGATCGCGGTCGCTGCGGCGAGCACGGCGATCGAAGCTGCGGCGGATGCGGTTTTGGCCGCCAAGTTCAATCGGAAAGTCGAGATTGGTAAGCCGGCGCCCGAGTGGCAGGGGTTGGAGGGAGTTGACGGACGAAAGCATCGGCTGGCGGATTACAAGCAGGCGAAGGTGCTCGTCGTGGCCTTCATGTGCAATCAATGTTACGTCTCTCAGCTTTACGAGGAGCGGCTCATCAATTTCGTCAAGGAATTCAAACCGGACGAAGTGCGGCTCGTCGCTATCAGTTGCAGTTTGCTGCCCGCGGATCGCCTCGACAAAATGAAGGAGCGAGCCAAGAGCAAAGGCTTCAATTTTGATTACGTGATGGATCCGACGCAGCAGACCGGCAAGGATTATGGGGCGACCGTGACGCCGCAAGTTTTCGTCCTCGACCCGAAGCGAAACATCGCCTACATGGGGCGGTTTGATGACAATATTTTTCCGGACAACGTGCACCGCAAGTTTGCCGAAGATGCGGTGCACGCGCTGTTGTCGGGCAAGCAGCCCGATCCGAACGAAACGCGGGCGACCGGCTGCGGCATCGAATACGGCAAGCCGAACTATCGGATCGAAGGGAGTGGCGGAGAATGACTGCATCAGCCGCGAGCGCCGGCGTTGGAATCCAAATGACCGTTTTTGGAGCGTACTGCGCTGCGTCGTTCAAAGCGTTTGTCACAGCGTCTTTCATGGGGGCGACGCTAGCGACTCTGGCGATTGGCTGTTCCGGAAAGGACGGCGCCGCAACGACGGGCGACGGTGAGTCGACTAAGACCGCGTCGTCTAAGAAAGAAACAGTGGCGGCAACGTCCGTCCCGCCCGCCGACAGTTCCGTTCCAGCCACGGCCAGTTCTGTCCCGGCCGCCGTTCATGAGGAAGCGAAGAGTGCCCCGGCAAAGCATTCCGGCAATGTGAGCGTGCGGTCCGCGACGCCGGAAGAATTCAAGAAGATTATCGCCGAGCAGAAAGGCAAAGTTGTACTCGTCGACTTTTGGGCAACCTGGTGTGCACCGTGCCGCGCGAAATTTCCGTCGACATTGGCACTGGCAAAAAAGTACGCCCCCCAAGGATTGACGACCATTTCAGTCAGCATGGACAGCCCCGAACCGAAAGAACAGGAAAAAGTTCTGCGCTTTCTCGAGGAGCAAAATTCAGAAATTCTTAACCTTGCGAACCATCTCGAAGATTCGGACGCGGCCTTTGGCGGCTTCGACATCGACGGGGGCGCGTTGCCGCATTACAAGATTTACGATCGGAAGGGCAAGGTGCGTCGCAAGTTCGGTGGGGACCCGGATCATCCGTTCGACGAGAAGGACATTGAAGGGGCGGTCTTGGCGGCGCTCAAAGAGAAATAAATTTAGCAAAAGACTGTTACCGCTAAGCAAAACTTGAGGTATCCTGGGTCAATGTAGGGTACGCTTCCTGGACACAGGGGCCGCGTTATTATGCCGCAAGCGGTTTCGGTTGTTTGTCCGGCGTGCGAGGCGGTGCTCAAGATCACCAAGCCCTCGCTGATCGGAAAAAAAATCGCCTGCCCGGCCTGCAACAAGCCGGTGCGGATTCAGGCGCCGGCTAAAGCTGCGCAAAAGGCGCCGACCACAGCAAAGAAGGTGGCCGAGGAGCCCTTGATCGCGGCGCGAACCAGCAGCGCTGATCTCGATACGGTGCTCCTGGCCGACGACGATCCGTCGACGAAGTCCGGTGCCAAATCGGCCGCTCCGAGTTCCTCGTCCGTGCCGATCGCCAAGCCGCGGAGTTCATCTGTTTGGAAAAAGATGAGCGATTCCGAGACGTCCGAGTTCGAGGCGATGCTTGTCGACACGGACGACGAAATCGACGAGTCGACCACGGAGCTGCCTTTCACGCAAAGCTCTCAATCGAGCGGCTCGATCCGGACGAGAAAGCGAGGCGGCAGCGACTCGAACGAGATGGACGAGATGCTGCTCGATTCGAACGCCGAACTGGACGACGTCACAGCGGGGCCATCGGTCACGAAGTCCAAGCGACAAAACGGCAAGCCGAAATCGAAGCCGGCGGTCCAGTCGTACACAGACGAAGCAGACGATGAAAACGACGCGGACGGGTTCGATCGGTCGAGCGAAACTTCGGCGTTGGAAGACGACGGGTTAGGGGCTACCGCGCCCGTGCTGCCTCGTTTGCCGGCGAACGTTCGTTCTCATTCGGGCGAATCGACTTGGAATCCCAAGCAGAAATTGCCGTTGTACATTGGCGCTGTTGCCGGCTGCTTGCTCCTGATGGCTTTGTTGCTGTATTCGATCTCTGGAACGCACGCTCCGCCGCCGTTGGCCGAGTCGGCGCCCGGCAGCGCTTTGGCGGCGGCCGATGAGAAAGAAGAGAGCGCGGAGACGGCCAAGGGCGATGGCGGCAAGGGGACCGCACCTTCGCTTGGCGCGTCCTCAATTGCTGGTGGGGGCGAGTCGGGGCAAGACGGCGGGCACAAAGGTGGCGATCCATCAAGCGAATCGCCCGGTGATGCGGATCGTTCGCCCGTCGGTCCGAAAGCGGTGGCTGCTGCCGCGGGCTTGGGCAGCACAAGCGGAAGAGAAGATGCCGCGTCGGCCGACGGCCCGATCCTCGGACGAAAGATTCCGCCGTTCTCTGCGACCGCGGTTGACAAAACGACCTATCAATCGGCTGACGGCAAGCAAAAGGTGCTCGTTGTGGCCTTTATGGGTGTCGAATGCCCGCTGGCTAACCTCTACTACCCGCGGTTGGTCGAGGTCGCCAAGAAATACAAAGGCAAGTCGGTCGGCTTCCTCGCCATCAACTCGAACGCGCAAGACACATTGGACGGCGTGCTGAAGCAGTCCCGGATGAACCGGGCAACGTTTCCCGTGCTCAAGGACGCGGGAAATAGCGTGGCCAAGCTGTTCAGCGCCGAGCGGACGCCGGAGGTGTTCGTATTGGATGCTGAGCGAGTCGTCCGCTATCACGGCATGATTGATGATCAGTACGGTATTCGCCAACGTCGCTCGCAGCCGACAAAGGACTACGTCATCGACGCGGTCGATTCGCTGCTCGCTGCCAGAGCAGTGAGCGTTGCCGAAACGCCGGTGCAGGGGTGCCATATTGGCCGGATTACGCAGGCGGCCGGGAACGCGCACACGAGCTTTTACCGCGACGTGTTGCCGGTCTTGCAGAACCGCTGTCAGCAGTGCCATCGCAAGGGAGAGATCGGGCCGTTCGCGCTCAAGGACTTCGCGGAGGTTCGCGATTGGGGTCCGACCATTCGCGAGGCCGTCGCCGAACGGCGAATGCCTCCGTGGCCGGCCGATCCGCACTATGGCAAGTTTTCCAACGATATCAGCCTGAGCGATGCCGAAGTCTCGACCATCACCAAATGGGTGGACGAGGGGTGCCCTGAAGGCAATCCGGCCGAAAAACCTCCCGAAAAGAAATTCGTCGACGGTTGGAACATCGGCAAGCCGGATCGCGTTTTCACGATGGAGAAGCCTTACCACGTTCCGGCGACGGGCGTGGTTGAATATCAGCACATCTATGCGTCTCCTGTCTTCATGCAGGATACGTGGGTGCAAGCGGTCGAGTGTCGCTTTGGTAACCGGTCGGTCGTGCACCATATGTTGGTGTTGCTCGACTTCCCCAAGGATCATTCCAAGTCGCAGGACGGGCTGGTGAAGGGGTTCTTCGCGGCCGGCGCACCGGGAAGCGCTCATTTTACGTTTTCGAAGGGCTATGCGAAAAAGATTCCCAAAGGGGCTCGGCTCAAATTCCAGATGCATTACACGCCGAACGGAACCGCCACCGAGGACCTGTCGCGGTTCGGCATCGTGCTGGCCAAGGAGCCCAAAGAGCGCGAAGTGCAGACGTACGCGTTGGGCAAACTCGATATCAATATCCCGGCGGGCAACCCGGACCACATGGAGTTCGCGACGCAAAGCGTCAACGGCGACGTAATCCTGACCACCTTGATGCCCCATCTGCATGTCCGGGGCAAGTCGTTCACCTTCACAGTGGTCTGGCCCAACGGAAAGAAAGAGATCATCCTTTCGGTGCCTCACTGGGACTTCAACTGGCAACCGCAGTATCAACTGGTCAGACCGCTCGTCCTGACGAAG
>CAYWOV010000426.1:0-2299 GCA_964459965.1 uncultured Planctomycetaceae bacterium
AGCCCAGAGAGGCGAGAAATATCGTAACAACCTGCGTGCTGAAAGTGCGCCGCGGAAGTGCCTTTGCCGGCGACAATACGGCCTGCGATCACGTGCCTGATCGGATCGGAATTTCAGTCAGCCGGCCGCTTCGATTTGCTGGCTTTGAAAACCTCACTCGCGAGCTCGATCCAGGCGGGCGCATGGTCGCTGGCGTGCGCTTCGCCGCGAACCCAGGTATCGACGCCGGTCGCCTTCAGGCGTTTTGCAGCCGGCTGATTGAGCAGCAAGTGATCGATGCGGAGGCCGGCGTTGCGCTGCCAATGCTGGCGAAAATAATCCCAGAAGGTGAACACCTTTTCTTCGGGGTGCTGCGTGCGGATCGCATCGACCCATCCTTGGCGTAGCAAGCGTTGCCAGCACGCGCGGCTTTCTGGTTGCAACAGCGCGTCCTTCCGCCATGATTTTGGATCGTAAATGTCGAAATCGGTCGGCACCACGTTGAAGTCGCCGGCGATAACAACCGGCTTCTTGCTGCGAAAGAGCTTCGCGGCGTGGTCGATCAGCCGATCAAACCAGCGCAGCTTGTAGTCGAACTTGGGACCGGGCTGCGGGTTTCCATTCGGCAAATAGACGCAGCCGACGACCAGCGGGCCGACGGTTGCCTCAAGGAAACGGCTGTGCTCGTCCGAGTCGTCGCCAGGGAGTTGTTTGCGAATTTCCGTGATCGTGAGGTCACGCGCCAAGATGGCGACACCGTTCCACGAGCGCTCGCCATGCCAGAGCGAGGCATATCCCTTCTCGGCGATGGCGGAATCCGGAAAGGCGTCTTGGGCCGCTTTGAGTTCCTGCAAGCAGACAATGTCCGGTTGTTCGCGCTTGAGCCACTCGAGCAGGTTCGGAAGCCGGCTGCGAATGCCGTTGACGTTAAACGTCGCGATCTTCATGGTTTTCCGCTCGAAAGATCACCACGCCTTGCGGATAGTGGCAAATCCAGAATTCTTCCTCGGTCAGGGCAACTGTGGAAGCAATTTCGGCTCCCAGTGCGCGAATCTTTTCGCGGATGGATTTGCCATCCTCGGAGGCGGCTCTCTTGAACAAGATGCGGATCACGAGGGTCCGCTCTTGGTAGACGTGTTCGCCGTAGAACGCGCCGTCCACTTCGTAGATCGAGAACCCGTCGATCGGAACCGCCTGCGGTACGCCTTGCTGCCGTTCGCTCAGCTTCTTGCGAAGAAAAGTGAAGATCTCTGAGAGGTGCTCAAGCTTTTTGGGAACGTAAAGTTCCACGCATTCGAAGACCAGACCTTCCGCGTCGGCTGGGTTTGCCTTCATCACGTCCCTCGCTACGGCTGTCGCGTCCAGCAGCGGTCGCCATTCCACATTTCATGTCACACTCACCCAAGTCAGACCCTGGGCTCGGCGACGACCGATGGTCCGCCATTATACGCGTGGTGCGAATCGCAGAATGCATCGAGGGCGATTTGTTTCAGCCGGCTGGCCGTTATTGCGAACTCTTTCGCAAATCGCTCAGGATGGCCTGGACGACCGCTTCGATTTCGTCGTACCGGGCCAGTCGATCGAGCCATTCTTTTGGGATGCCGTCGACTCCCCAACAGGCGCCGGCCAACTGTCCACAGACGGCCCCCGTCGTGTCCGCGTCGTTTCCCAAATTGACGGCCTTCAGAACCGCCTCGCGGAAGTTGTCCGCACGGTGAAAGGCCCAGAGGGCCGCTTCGAGCGATTTGACGACGTAGCCGCTACCCACGATCTCTGGCGGCGATCGATGTCGAAAACTGCCGGCGGCGACTTCGTCCACGGCAGGGTGGAGCGGGTGAGCCGCCCGCAGTCGCTGCAAGGGCTCCCATTTCACACTCAGAAGCGTGTCGCGGTCGACGCCGTGCATCAGACCGGCCAGGATCAGCGTAAGATATTGGCACGCGCTCAGGCACTGCGGACTGGCATGAGTCGGAAGACTCGATTCGGCGGCAAATACGGCTAGCTCAGGGATTCGATCCGGGAACAAATGCACGAAGCGGATCGGCACCGGCGCCAACCGCATGATCGATCCGTTCCCGCTGGAGCCGCTGTCTCTCGATGCGGATTCTCGGGCGTCGCCGGACTGCTGAAATCGCGAAAGGGCCGCGCGAGTCGTGAAACCGATATCGAAGCAGCGGCCGTTGACCGAATAGTCTCCGTGCTGGAACCAGCGGACGTACCGTCGGCACTGATCATTCAGATCCCAACCGACTTCGGCCATGCTGGCGGCGAGTGCCAGGGCCATGCTGGTGTCGTCGGTCCATTCGCCGGCTTCCAGGCG
>CAYWOV010000426.1:2399-4301 GCA_964459965.1 uncultured Planctomycetaceae bacterium
GATGGGTGGAAGAGATACGGTATTGGGTAAGCGCGGAACCGAGGGTTCGCACCCTCGGCTACCTTATTTCACCCCTACCGGGGTTTTGTTGTGGCTGTTCCAGAGGTGGACGGCGGCGTAGGCTCGCCAGGGGCGCCAGGCTTCGGCGAGCGATTCCAATTCGGAGGCACGGCGCAGGTTGAGTGCTCGGAGTAGTCCGAGATCGGCCGACGGAAAGGCGTCCGGGTCGCCGAGGACCCGCATCGCGATGTACTCGATCGTCCACGGGCCGATGCCGCGGATCGAGCGTAATCCGGCGCGGGCCTGCTCGTGATCGGTGCCGCGCGCCAGCTCGAAATCGCAGTCCGCGATGGCGGTCGCCAGGCGTTTCACGGTCTCGGCACGTTGTCGCGTCAGGCCCAGAGCAATCAGCTGTGGCAGGCTGGCCTCGGCGAGCGGCTCGGGGCGCGGAGTGGCACGGTCCAGGCCGGGATAGGGAGTTCGCACAGGGGCACCGAACTTTTGCACGAATCGCGAGTAGACGGTCGTGGCCGATTTGACTGCGATTTGCTGGCCGAGGACGGCTCGCAGTGCGAGATCGAATCCGTCGAACGATCCCGGGATGCGGAGACCGGGGCTTTGGCGGACGCGGGCGGCCAGGCGGCGGTCGCGGAGGAGATGTTCGCCGATCACCGCAGGGTTGGCGTCGAGGTCGAACAAGTGCCGCACGTCGGCGAGCACGCGGGGCAGGTCGGGCAGCAGCGTGGCCGACATGTCGACGCGGAGCAGGTTGCGGTCCGGATCGGGCGAGGCGGCAAGCCAGCCGCCGTGTCGGCCGATGCGCACCGCGCGCAAATAGCGGCCCTCTTCCACGCGCTCGGTGTTCGGGGAGCCGCGGCTGGCCAGGAATTCGATCAGGGCGGGCCAGGCGAGCGGCGGTCGGTAGGCGAGCTTCAATGTCACGGCGCCGTCGATGGGTTCGACCGGGCGGCGGCGAAGATTGCGAGGATTCAGTCGATAACGCGTGCGGAACAGGTGATTGAAACGGCGGACGCTTCCGAAGCCGCTGGCGAAGGCCACGTCGACAATTCGCATCGGCGTATCGGTGAGCAGCCGCTTGGCCAGGAGCAGGCGGCGCGTTTGTTCCAGTTCGACCGGCGAGGCGCCGCATTCCCGCTGGATGATCCGTCGCAATTGCCGCGAGCTGAGTTTGAACTCGGCCGCGAGCCGCTCGAGACCGTTGTCAGAGAGCGCGCCGGCTTCGATGCGGGCGATGGCGAGCCGGGCGACTCGGGAGACCGTGTCGATCGGTGCCGACGACCCAGGCGCAAGTTCGGGCCGGCAGCGGAGGCAGGGCCGATAGCCGGCCAATTCGGCACTGGCGGCGTTAAGATAAAAGCTGCAGCGATCGCGGCCCGGCGTGCGGACCGTGCACACGGGCCGGCAGTAAACACGGGTGGTCGACACGCCGACGAAGAACACGCCGTCAAACCGAGAATCCCGTGCCTTGACCGCCTCGTAGTATTGGTCGCTGGTCAGCTTGGTGGTCGAGGTGCCGCGGGTCGCGGTTGACCCTGGCAAGTTGGGCGTCTGGGTTTTAATCATCGGTTGGAGCATGTGGTCGCCTGGCATTGCGGGTGGCGGTCACGTCACGGCCGTCACGTCACTGTGCAAAGTCTACCGGGCGGCGGCGGCCGCGTCTGGCCGTTTTCGGACATCATCCCTGTGGTGGTGAAACCTTTTCTTCCGAAGTTCCCAACGGGCTTGTGAGTCGCGAGCCCTTCACGCCCCGCATTCGGCTAGAATCGGTGGTCATGGATCGTAGCGATCCCAGAGCGCGAGAAATCTTTCTGCAAGCTGCCCCGATCGTCGATCTGCAGAAGCGGAGCGAGCTTCTCGATCGGTGGTGCGGACAGGATGCGG
>CAYWOV010000427.1:0-4300 GCA_964459965.1 uncultured Planctomycetaceae bacterium
CGCGCTCAATTTCGCGCCACCCCGCTCAAGCTCGCCGTGCTCGGCGTCCTCGACTGGGTAGCTAACCGCATTCAAACGCACGGCGACGAAATTCATCGGCGGCAGACCTCATTCGCCTTCACGAGTAAATTGTGTGAGCCAACGGCTGTCCCAGAGAGACGGAAAGGGATTTCTCTGCGGCGGATGGGCTGCGATGGCGGCCGGATCGATGTCGATGCCCAACCCTGGACCTGTCGGCAGTCTGAAGGCGCCTTTTTCGCAAAGATCCCAACCATGGACGAAGTCCTTGCGCCAGGAGACATCGTACTCGGAGAAATTCTCCTGAATGCAGACGTTCGGCGTCGCCCATCCGAAATGAACGGCGGCGCAAAGCGCGACGGGGCCCACGGAACAGTGGGGAGCGACGTGCATGCCGTTCTGCTCTGCCATTTCCGCAATCTTTTTGCCGACTCCGAGTCCGCCGCAGTGAGCCAAGTCCATCTGCACGACGTCGCAGGCCTGAAGGGAAGTAAGCCGTGCGAATTCTTCGAGCACGTAGAGCCGCTCGCCCGCCGCGACGGGAAAGGCGACTGCTTTCTTGACGGCCTTCAACAAATCGAGGTCATACGGCGTTACCGGCTCCTCGTACCAGGCCGGGTGGTACTGTGCCAATCGTTGTCCCATGACGATCGCGGAACCGCCCGAAAGCCTTCCGTGCACTTCGATCATCAGCTCGATGTCGCCTCCCACTACTTCGCGAACTGCAGCCACGATCCGCTCGGCTTCGTCCATTTCCGCGTGCGACATCTCCTGCCAGGCCGTGCCGAAAGGGTCGAACTTCATCGCGCGATAACCACGGCTGACGACACCGCGTGCTTTGTTGGCATAATCGTTGTGCGTGCGGGCGCCGCCGTACCAGCCGTTTGCGTACGCTGGCAGTCGGTCTCGAGCGCGTCCGCCGAGCAGTTCGTAGACGGGTTGACCGCTCGCCTTGCCAACGATGTCCCAGCAGGCAATCTCCACACCGCTGATTGCCGTCAAAACCGTCGGCCCGCCCTGGTATTGGTCGCGAATCAGGTCTGCGGTGAGCGATTCAACATCGAAGGGATCAACTCCCAGGACGCGTTCCTCGACCCAGTCGTGGATCAGGCACTCGACGGCCCGCTCCTGCCATTCGAGCGATGCTTCGCCCACACCTGTCAGTCCCGAATCGGTTGTCAGCCGCAGGAAGAGATAATTCCGCAGGCCGGCATGAGTCAGGAATGTTTCAAGCCGAACGATTTTCATCACGGCACCTCTGCGATGTTCGGCCCATTATCAACCAGACGCGACCTTCATATTGACACAATTGCCGATCACGAGGGAAAATGAGGTTTGCTATCTTCCAGGGCTCCACAATGCGGCGTGTCTTACTGATTACATTTCTGTTGACCGCCCAGCTGATTTCGTGGAATGCATGGCCCGTGTTTCTCTGTCTGGACGGTGATGGGGAGCTGGATATCGATTTGGGGCCGGGGTCGTGCAATTGCTGGCGGCACCAGCACAATTCGACAAATCCTGGCGAAAATGATCGCACTTGCGACGAACACCGCGTTGCTGAGTCCCCCTGCGATTGCACTCATCTCCAAATCACGGTCGCTTGGACCGCCGTGACGGTCGCGCCGGAAGGGAATCATCCTGTTGCCCCGTCGAGACTGGCAGCTATTGTGGCCGACATCGGCGGAGCCTGCCTCCTCCTCCCTCCAACCGCCGTCGCGTCGCCGATCACACCTCGATGCACGCTCAGGTTCCAGAGAACTGCGCGCAGCACCATTTTGCGCTGTTGAGCGGCTCTTCGCGATGACGGATCGGCCCTTTGGGGCCAGTGGCGATCTTTTCACGACGTTCTTAGAGATTCGCTTTAAACGCGCAGGCTGCGCGCTTCCGGAATGATTGACATCACTTCCGCGGGAGAAAAAGCTCATGTCTGGGCCCGCATCCGCTCTACCTCCATCTCAACCGGGAACCGCAACCGGCGCACCGCACGGTTGGCATCGCTTCCTCGTCGATGGTCTCCCCAATGTCGTCGTGTTCGGCTTGTTGGCCATTGTTTTCTTCGCCGGTCATCGCACGGGGTGGAAGTTACCGCATCATTGGAACCTTTCGGGCACGGCGAACGCTCCGGCCGACGATTGGTGTCCCGAGCATCTCGTGCCGGAATCCGTCTGCGTCGAGTGCAACGAAGGTCTGCTTCCCAAACCGCATGAATACGGCTTTTGCCGTTCGCACGGCGTCTCGGAATGCGTCATCGATCACCCGGAATTGGCGCAGGTTGACGGAAAACCGCATTTGCCCGGCTATGACACGGCCCAAGCGTTGACGTTGATGGCGCGACCGGAAAATGATCCGCACGACACGCTGCACCTGCGGCGCGTGCA
The DNA here is from genome assembly GCA_964459965.1 of uncultured Planctomycetaceae bacterium. Taxonomy (GTDB): domain Bacteria; phylum Planctomycetota; class Planctomycetia; order Planctomycetales; family Planctomycetaceae; genus DASPSM01. The sequence goes on from CAYWOV010000427.1 coordinate 2,397, forward strand.
GTTGGCTTCGGCCGATACAGCTAAGAAAGCGGGCATCAAAGTCGATGTCGTGAGCGAGCGATTGATGACCGAGGCCGTCGTCGCCAACGGCGAAGTGTCTTTTGATCCGGCGCGGGTGGCCCATCTTTCATCGCGATTGCAGGGGATAGTGGCGGCCGTCTTTAAGCAAGTCAATGACGGCGTCGAACCGGGCGAAATCCTGGCTCTGATCGATGCCGCTCAGGTTGGACAGGCCAAGACGCAGCTTCTCAACGCGGTCGTGAAGCGCGAGTTGAGGCGCACAACCCTGGCGCGGCTGCGGAACCACAACATCTCCGTTCCCGCTTCGTCACTGACTGAGGCCGAGGCGGCTTTCCAAGAATCCGAGATCGCATTTATCTCGGCCCGGCAAGGCCTCGTGAACATGGGATTTGAGATGGCCGACCACTTCGACGGCCTCGATGCGACGAAGCTTGCCGAAGAGATCCGCTTTCTGGGCGTTCCCGCGTCGCTTCTAGCGTCGCTTCCGAATGAGACAAAAACGGCCAATCTCTTGCCGCTAAAAACGCCATATGCCGGAGTCGTCGTCGCTTCCGACGTCGTGGCCGGTGAAGTCGTCGACGCCACTAAGCTGCTCTTCACCATCGCCGACCCGCGGTCGCTGTGGCTCTTGTTGAGCGTTCGGCAGGAGGACGCACGTTACATCCGCCCGGGCCTGCCGGTCGAGTTCCACACCGACCATGGAACCCAAGACGTCCGTGGCACGGTTGCCTGGCTGAGTCCAACCGTGGATGAACGCTCGCGCACGTTGCGCGTCTGCGTGGTGCTGGGCAATTCGGACTTGCGATTGCGCGACAAGTCGTTCGGCACCGCGCGGATCCTTTTGCGAAGCGAACCGCGCGCTATTGTCGTCAAGCGCGAAGCCGTGCAATCAGCGGCCGGCTCGCAGTTCGTCTTCGTGCGGGACAAGGACTTTTTGAAGGAGGGCCGTCCAAAGGTTTTCCACGTGCGCCAAGTTCGCACCGGAGCGAGCGACGAAGAATATGTCGAACTTTTGGCCGGCGCCCTGCCTGGTGAAATCGTGGCGACATCGGGAAGTCCAGCATTGTTGGCCCAACTGCTCCGAAGCAGCCTCGGCGAGGGTTGCGGCTGTGGAAAGTAAGTCGTCCAGGGTCCAATGCCGATGAATTTGTTGAACCGCATCATCGACCTTTCGCTCCGCAATCGACTGCTGGTGATTGCCATCACCCTGGCGGCCGCGGTCGCGGGCGTGTGGGCGCTGCGTCGATTGGATGTCGATGCGTTTCCCGACACGACTCCAGTCCAGGTGCAAATCAACACGGTCGCTCCCTCACTCGGACCCGAAGAGGTCGAACGGCAAATCACCTATCCAATCGAGCAGGGCTTGAGCGGACTGCCCGGATTGGAGCAGCTGCGTTCGATCTCGAAGTTCGGCCTCTCACAAGTCGTTGTCGTCTTCCGCGACGCGACCGACATCTATTTTGCACGCCAGGTCATTAACGAACGCCTGGCCGCGGTCGAAATTCCCTCTTTCGTCATGCGGCCGAAAATGGGACCGGTCGCGACGGGGCTGGGCGAAGTTTTTCACTACATCGTGGCCGGCCAAGGCACTGACCCGACTGAGCTGCGCACCGTGCAGGATTGGGTCATTCGGCCTCAAATGCGCACGGTTCGCGGGGCTGCGGAAATCAACAGTTGGGGAGGATACGAGAAGCAGTATCAGATCCGCATCGATCCCCAGCGGCTCATCAAGCACGATTTAACGTTCGCGGACCTGATTGGTGCGGTCGAGAAAAACAACTTCAACGTCGGCGGCGGCAATATCAGCCAATCGGGAGGCATGCTGCTTGTGCGTGGGCTTGGACGCACTAAGAGCATCGACCAGATTCGGCAGATCGTCGTGC
>CAYWOV010000428.1:0-4296 GCA_964459965.1 uncultured Planctomycetaceae bacterium
TTGGGGAATTTCCACCTCGATGCCTATCTTGACGGCCTCATGCTCATTTATCGCCATCGCGACGTGCCGGGCCTGATCGGATTCATCGGCACGATTTTGGGCAAGCACAAAGTCAATATCGCGCACATGGCTCTCGGACGGGAAGGCAACGAGCCGGGCGGAGATTCAATCGCAGTCCTCAATCTCGACAACGCGCCCTCACCCGAAGCGCTGGCTGAACTGGGCAAGCATGCGGACGTGCAGGGAGTCGAACTGGTTCGGCTGCCGCCAGCCGGTGCTCCCCTCCCCTGGCTGGTGCGGTCTTGATGCGCCGCGTAAACGGAGGGCAAGGTGCCGGCTTGCCATCTCGTTCTGGGAGCCCGATTCGGCCGCTCGTGGACCTCATTGCGGCCTCTCCTCCGTCAAATTAGAATTGAGCCGACGGCCTGCGCCGAACTGCCGTCCGGAGGCGTGCCAATTCTTGCACTTGTCCAGCATTGGAACGGCATTTGTTGAAAAATCCCGGGTGCAGGCCGATTTCGGGACACGGAATGCTCTTTGCGGGGTTCAATGTCAGGCCGCTATCTTCGGCTTCTGGCCATTGGTCTATCCGTCGATCAGGCCCGTTTGGCCAGATCGGTTAAGCGTCGGGACTATGCTTTAGGTCCTATTTGCCGGGTTTCGCAAGGGGAGCTGCTATGCGATTTGGTTGCGGAGGAGGCGGCGTCGGATTTGAACAACGCCCGGCGACCGTCGGGCGCGTCTTGACCGGTCAACCTGGCCGTCGCAACCGGCACGGTTTCACTTTGATCGAACTTTTGGTCGTGATCGCGATCATCGCTGTTTTGGCCTCCCTTATATTGCCGGCCGTGCAAAGAGCACGCGAAGCGGCCCGCCGCACCCAGTGTCTCAACAACGTCAAGCAATTGGGGCTGGCCTGCCAGAATTACCACGACACGTTCAAGTGCTTTCCGTCCGGCGACATCGACATGGGCTTTCCGCTCACGCCGTTTAACGATCCATACGACGTGGCCCAATACGTGACTTTCACACAGTCAGCTCAGCTTGGCTTGCAGCAGCGTTATGACATCAACGGGAATCTCATTTTGCCCCCCGCAAATTTGACGATCTACAGTTGGGTCATGGCCCCTCCCTGGGGCTGGCAAGCGTTCATCCTGCCGCAAATCGAACAGTCGACGGTCGGCGTCCGGTTCGACCTGTATAAGAACGACGTCATTAATCTCAACGCCATGCAGATTCCGATTTCTGTCTTCATATGCCCCAGTGCACTTTTGCCGTCGCCGCGGCCATCGGCGACGAGCACCGGCAATTCGGTTACTTCCCCCACCGTCCCGGCAGGGGAGAATGCCGGTTCAGTGACAGGGGGCGGCTACGCCTACACCACCTATCGCGGAGTGATGGGCGCCCAGCCGGTGGCCGACCCGCCCAGCAATGCGGCTGACACGGACTGGATGCAAAACGGCGTGCTCTATCCGAACAGTGCCGTCAAAATCTCGGATATCACCGACGGTACGACCAACACGCTCTTGTTGGGCGACTCGCGATATGGTTTTTGGGGCGACGGCTCGAGTTGTTGCGCACGTTTCCGCAACGACCGCTGGACCCCGACCGACTTCGACAACTATTGGTTCTGGACGCTGCAGCCGCCCGTTTTGACACCCGTCATTCAATATTTCAGCTTCGGCAGCCTGCACGACAATGCGGTGGTCTTCGGGCTCTGCGATGGCTCGAGCCGCCCGATCTCCAAATTGATCGACAAGGGCTTGCTCCGAAAGCTGGCGACCCGTGCCGAAGGCACGCCGATCGACAGCGACTTCTGACACGCGTTTGAAGTCGAAGTCGGGACACGAATCACGCTCGATCGATGGGGAACGCCATCACGTCGGCGAGCGATTCGGCGCCGACTGCCGACATGAGGAGGCGGTCGAACCCGAGGGCGACGCCCGCACAGGGGGGCAGTCCGGCCTCCATTGCGTCGAGCAGCCGGCTTTGTGCGGGAAGGGGACGGTTGCCGTCGCGACGCCGCAAGGCGGACTGCGCGGCGATCCGCCGCCGCAATTCGTCGGCATCGGTCAGCTCTTGATAACCGTTGCAAATTTCAACGCCTGACAGATACAGCTCGAATCGCTCGGCGACCTCCGGTACTGCGGGGCGAATTCGTGCCAGCGCCGCTTGCCCCGGTGGATAGTCGTAAAGGAAGAGGGCTGGCTTTGTCGCCAATACGGGCTCGACCCGCAGGGCGAGGAGCAGGTTGAGCCAGCCGTCGACGTCTTCGGCCGCTAGCCCGGGCGGCGGAGCGATTCCCAACGATTGGGCTAGTCGAGGCAGCTCATGGGCGCTGAGGCTCAGGACCGGCACCCCAATGGCGTGTTGGAAAGCCTGGTCGTACGTCGCTCGCTCAAATGGATGCGGCGGCGGCTGCGGCCCAATTTGCGGCAAACCAGCCGGCTGCTCTTTTTGAATCGATTGGACTCGCTCGAAGAATCCGACAACAAGCTCTTCGACCAGATCCATTTGCTGATGATAGGTCGAATTGGCGAGGTACCACTCGACGATCGTGAACTCGGGGTTGTGCCGCTGGCCGATCTCTCCGCGGCGAAAGGCTCGCGTGATTTGAAAAATGGCCGAAGCTCCAGAGGTCACCAACCGCTTCATGGCGAATTCGGGCGACGTCTGCAGAAAGAGTTCGTCGGCCGCGCCCGTTTTGCCGCATTCGCCGCCAGCCTTCGCATGCGTGACGAACGGCTCGAGATAGGCGTCGACGACGACGTCGCGCGAGAGGATCGGCGTTTCGACTTCCCAAAAGCCGTGACTGCGGAAAAACGCCCGAGTGAAATCCAACAGCTCGGATCGAAGCCGCAACATGCCGAGCGTCGCCGAAGGCTGAAACGACTCGGCATTATTGGATGCGCGGCTGTCGTTGGACGCCATTTTTCCTCACGAGCCGGATTACTCAGTCATCAGGCCGCGATACGGGCCGAGGCGGGGACCACCGGGGAGTTTGTGAACGGCACGGTGGCAGCGTCTTGGCTGCCTTCCTCTTCGAGTTTGACGTCCGACTCGCGCAGGATGCGATTTGAATAAACAAGCCGCAGGAATTCGGGAAAGGCCTTCCACGACTTGGGGGCCTGATTCCAGGCTCTGGCGATTTCCGCGAAGAAGGCAAACTCGTATTTCGTGACCACGAGGTCCTGCAAGGTGCGAACGGGGTCGAGCTCTTCCACTTCCCATTCTCTGGGGCAAAGGTCATACGCCGGATGAGCGTCGTCGCGGGGGGGCGAGGAAACGTTACAGAGCACGACAAGATCGCCCGCGCGATTCATCTTCGTCGGAAAGACGCGGCAGGCCGACGGGCGCGCCCCGTAAATGCCGCACCGCGCTCCGCCGAGGGGATGCAACTCGTCGGGAGGACACTCGACGAGAAAGCGGCATTTCGCCGTTCCCGGTAGGAAGAGGCTCTGGGTCTGCATCAGACAAATCACGAAAGGCGTCTCGGGGACGTCGGGAAAGAAGAAATTCGGCACCCGTCCGCGCGAGATTGTCCCCTCCGGGTCGACCCAACGGACCACAAAGTCCCAGAACGAGAGTCCGGTTTGCCGCGCGATCGTGATGATGTCGGCCCCCGTGACGGGGACCGCGAACGCCCGGCAACAGCCGGCATGACACGACTCGCACGGGGCCATCAAACTCTCCCTGGTCCATCCAATATGAACAGCCGCTCCTCTCCCTATTATCGTAAAGGTCGCCGCCCCGATTGCAGCGGAAACGGGCCGATTAATCGAATTGGATGAAGATCCGCGCGCGAAGGGTTCGCTCCGCGCAGCACTTGTCCAGCAAAAAAGCGCGGAAGCAGGCCACCGTGGGCAATGCGACTCGCGCGACAAGCCTATTGAGGAACAAACACCAGCGTCGTGTCGTTTTTGTTGATCGTGGCTAAAGCCTGGAAGAGGGCGAGGTCGACGTTGTTGGCGATGAACTGCACGCTGCCGTCGCACAAGAGCACGAACGCGCCGCCGGAATGGTTGCTCGAGTAGGCCTCGAAGTGGTTGCCCGGATCGTTCGGCCCATAGTCGCTGGCCCCCAGCACGCGGCCGATCGACTCGACCCCGCCGGGCGGAGCTCCGATCCACGTCCCATAGATCGGGTTCGGCAACGTGGCAGTGGTATTCGTGCGGCGTTCACCGACCATCATCGTATTGCTGTACCCGTCGCGGATCATCGACTGGCGGACCCAGCTATTGAGATAGAACACGCCGTTGCCGGGGCAGCCCGTGCCGATCGGGTTCGACGAGCACG
>CAYWOV010000429.1:0-4288 GCA_964459965.1 uncultured Planctomycetaceae bacterium
GCCGCCCTGCTCTTCCCATTCGACGAGGACAGGCAGATAGTCGTTGGGGACGGTCTTCAGCATGGCCAGACGGCCAAGATCCAACAGCAAGCCCGTCAAGAAACAATCACCGGTCAAGCTTGGAGCACACCGCTCCGCCAGAACCTCGGCGGCCACCGCCTGCACAATCGAGTGTTTCCAGTACGCCGTGTAGTGGTGGGCGAGCGGCCCGGAGGTCATGGCCGCGTCGACCAACGAGAAACTGAGGGCAAGAGTCGTCACGACCGTCGTGCCCAAAAGCGGAACGGCCCGTTCGATCGATGTAACCGGCGATTTGAAACCGAAAAATGACGAGTTGGCCGTTTTGAGGATTTTTGCGGTGATGGCCGGGTCGGTTTTGACGACACCGATCACGTCCATGAATTCTGTTTCCGGATCGCGCGCTAACTCTAAGAGCCGCAAGGCGATTGAGGGGAGCGTCGGCAACTGCGAGGAAGACCAAATTCTCTTGGGGTCGATCACGTTCCCTCTCCGGACGCTCGTTCGTTCAATTCAAGACGGGCGATCGTGGACATCGCCGTGGGAATATACACCACGCGGGCGCGGGCGAGTATGAGTAGAAAAACGACTGATCGTCTGAACCGATGGGAGCAAGCCGGTTCTAGCGAGAACGCGGAATTCTCTGGATTGGCCGGCCGAAAGCATTTTGCGGGCTAATCGCTCAACCGGAAAAGCCGCTCCGACCGCTGTTTTGATTTGATGCTTACGATGGCCGGCTGGGTGCTCAAAACGGCAGGCATCGAACCCGGCCGTTAAAGTCCGGTGTCTAACGGGAAACGGGTTCGCTTGCCGTTCGAAAAGCCCTTTCGCTCACGATCGTCGGACTTCAGGCGTCGGGATCGGCGACCTTCTTCATCGAGGCGGCCAATTCCATTTCGAGGCGAAGCAGGCGCTGCCATTCGTGCCAACCGACCCTCATGGCAGGGCCGTTACCCGTCTCTTCCGTCGCCGTCTGAAGCACGCGGCGAATTTGTTCGTGACAATAGCCGAGAAGGTCGGAAACTTGCGCACGCTGTAACGGACGAAGTCCGCGTGGTGTCTCCGGCGCCCCGTCAGGGAAGAGCTCGTTGGGCTGCTCTTCGTCGGATTCGTGGAAGGAGCTCGCGCCGGCCTGGCCGTCCGCGAAGCACGTTTGCCCTTCATAAGGATCCGCACCGTATTCCGTATGAGAGCTCGTTTCCGCCGCCGCCCGGCCGCTGTTCAGCATGGCCTCGACTTTGGCCGTAATTTCCTCTGGACTGCCGAAGAGGAGGAGGCAACGCCCAATGGCGATTTGATCGCCAATCTGCAGGACGCGCATCTGGATCGGATGGCCGTTGATCCGAGTGCCGTTGGTGCTCTCCAAATCGGTGAGGATAATCTGGCCGCCGTCCTCTTGAATCTTCGCGTGAAAGCGGCTGACACGTTCGTCATTCAGGCGGACCGTATTATCATCCTCGCGGCCGAGCGTGACCGGAGTTGGAAGATCGCGAAACATCAGTCCGCGCTCGAGTCCTTCGAGCAATTGTAGAGTGACCTTCGCCATGAAACCGTTTCCCTGCGGCCCACTGGAGCGAAATAAACTAGCACTCCCGGGCTGTCCGCGTCCAACATTTCTTTGTAACGGTCGCCGTTCGTCGACGTCAAGGAGTGATCTGGCGTCGCAATGCTCGACCCACTCAAGGCGACGACGTAGAATTCGGCCGACATGGCCACTGTCAACTTCTCGCGCGATGACCTTGCCGCAAAGTACCTCGAACAGCTTCCGTACGCTCCGTACCCGGTTCAAGAGGAGGCCCTGCTCGCCTGGTTCACAAGCGACGAAGGCCTCATGATCTGCGCCCCAACGGGAACGGGTAAGACGCTGATCGCCGAGGCCGCTCTGTTCGAGGCGCTGCACACCGGCAAGACCGCGTATTACACCACTCCGCTCATCGCGCTCACCGAACAAAAATTCCGCGAGATGCAACAGGCGGCCGTCCGCTGGGGATTTCCCGAAGAGGCCGTCGGCCTGGTCACCGGCAATCGTTGCGTTAATCACGAAGCACGGATCCTGGTCGTGGTGGCAGAGATTCTTTTGAATCGCCTGTTGCACCCCGAGGCGTTCGATTTTGCCAACGTCACGACCGTCGTCATGGACGAGTTCCACAGCTTTGCCGATCCCGAGCGAGGCGTCGTTTGGGAACTCTCGCTGGCCATGTTGCCCAAGCACGTGCGCGTGCTGCTGCTTTCGGCGACCGTGGGAAACGCAGCCGAATTCATCGTTTGGCTGAATCGCAGCCTGGATCGCAAAGTCCAGCTTATTCAGAGCACCGAACGGAAAGTCCCGCTGACGTACGAATGGGTCGGCGACCGTTTGCTGAACGAAGAGCTCGAAATGATGGCCGACGGCGACGAAACGACGCGGCGCACGCCGGCCCTCGTCTTTTGTTTCAACCGCGACGAATGCTGGTCCGTCGCTGAACGGCTCAAAGGCAAGAGCCTGCTCGCGGAAGGGCAGCAGAAACGGCTCGCCGATCACCTTGCAAAGTACGATTGGTCGAAGGGGGCCGGGCCGAAACTGAAGCAGATTTTGCAGCGGGGAGTAGGAATCCATCATGCCGGAATCCTTCCGAGGTACCGCCGGCTGGTCGAGGAACTCTTCCAACACAAGCTCCTTTCGGTCTGTGTTTGCACCGAAACACTGGCGGCCGGGATCAATCTTCCGGCCCGCTCGGTCGTGCTGACGGCGCTGATGAAAGGCCCGCCAGGCGACAAAAAGCTCATTGACCCGAGCAGCGCGCATCAAATCTTCGGCCGCGCCGGTCGACCGCAGTTCGACACGCGAGGCTACGTTTACGCGCTTGCGCACGAAGACGACGTCAAGATTCTGCGGTTCAAGGAGCGGCTGAACCAGATTCCGGAGAACACCAAGGATCCGCTCCTGATTCGGGCACGCAAGAAACTCGAAAAACAAATGCCCACTCGGCGAAAGACCGAGCAGTATTGGGAGGCGGCGCATTTTGAGAAACTCAAAGCCGCGCCCCCGGGCAAACTCTACAGCAAGGGTCAGCTACCCTGGCGGCTTCTGGCTTATTTGCTCGAAATCTCACCCGATGTCGAGCACTTGCACGCCGTTGTCCGCAAACGATTGATGGATGCGCCTCGCATCGAGGCGGGACAAAAATCACTCACGCGAATGCTGGTCGCGCTTTGGGCCGGCGGATTTGTTCGTCTGGATCCACCGCCTCCCGAACCAAAAGAAGACAAACCCGACGGAGCGGGCACTCCCAATCCGGATAGTCCCGCTGGCCCGCAAAAGTCGCTCGGGTCATTTGGTTCGCTTTTGACGGAGGCGCGAGGTCGCTCTCAGCCGAATGCTGCTAAAGCACCGAGAGTCGTCGTCGGCACGGGCGCAGAAGGCGGAGGCAAGGCAGCCGAAACCGATGACGGCCCCGAAATTTACCAGCCCCGCTTTGCGCATCCGACGCCGGAGATGGACAATCTCCTTGTTTTTCGCAGCGTGAATCCTCTGTACGGCGCGTTTCTCCTCAAACACCTGGGAATCGCCGATCGCGAGGAGCGAGTGCAGGCGCTCGAGAGCGTGCTTGAAGTTCCGACGTCGATCCTGCGGGACGTCCGCGTGCCCCGCATGAGAGACCTGCCACCTGGCCAACTGGCGACGACTCGCTTGGACGCGCAACTCATCGAACGTGGGTTGGTCACGGCTGAGCAACTCCGCGATAAATCGGACGACGCCGATCTCAGCTGGGAAGAGCGCTGGACTCCCACGCTTGCTGAGAAGCTGCGATTGCTATTCGACTCCGAGTTTCCCGGCGTTCATGACCTGCCGACTCGGCCTGTGTGGATCGTCGGCGAAGCGTTGCGCTACGCGGGAGATTTCAATAAGCTCATCACTTCGAAGGGAATTGTCCGACAGGAAGGAATTATCTTCCGTCACCTGCTGCGGTTTATTCTCCTGTGCGGCGAATTTTCGCAGGTCACGCCCCCCGACGTCGATCCGGAGGTTTGGCGGAACGATTTGCGGGAACTGGCCGATTCAATCACCAATTGCTGCCGGGCCGTCGATCCGGAAAGCACTGACAAGGCAATCGAAGCGGCATTGGCTGCTCCCGACGTCGTCCGCGGTGAACTCGAAGCCGTGCCGCAGGCCCCTACTGCCATCGAAGAGGACGCCGAAGATTTCGGCATTGGCGTTGACGTTTGACGCCTTTCCTCGGCCCACAGGCTCATGGAAATCGCGGGGATGAAGAAGATCAGCAGGTAAGGG
>CAYWOV010000430.1:0-4287 GCA_964459965.1 uncultured Planctomycetaceae bacterium
CGGGCCGACGACGTACGGGCCGGGCGTCACATACACACCCGCTGCCGGAGCAGCATAAACCGGCGGCGCGTAGTACGCCGGCGGTGCCCCATAATACGCGGGTGGCGGCGCGTAGACCGGTGCAGGCGCATAAAGCGGGACGCCCACACCCACATTGACACCGACGCCAGCTTGGGCCGGCGTGGCAAGCACTCCAACTGCAAACAAACACGCGAGAGCAACTAGATACTTCATGGGTCTCTGACTCCTTCTTGGCAGAATTCACGCTCCCTGCCACTATTTTACACCGCCTTCGAAAGGGAGCAAAAAAATCTTGGCATGGATGAGCCCCAAATGAACGGATCGCAGTTGGTTTTACGCGACTGCAAAAAATGGGAAAACTTCGCGGACGAGATCGAGTTGGACGGCGAACGAAGGTACGGGTTGCGTTGCGGTCAACTGGGCAAACTGGTTGGCGCCAATAAAGACGCTCAGGATTTTGTCCGCATTCACCGATCTGCTCGAGAAAAAGATCGCCGACCGCTCACCCAGTTGTCGCGCTCGGGATTTTACCAGCCGGTTCCAAAACCAGCACTTTGCCAGACAGACAATCGGAAAGGCTCGCGGGAGTCCGGCTCCTAGCTGCAGGCAGTATTCCGCCCGCCTAGCGTCGCAACCGCCGGTACTTTTACACGACCACAGTTCTCGCCAAGCGTGAGTTGCAACGTTACAACTGATTAGGGAGAGTCCAAAGGAAGGGTCTTCTCTCGAATTTCAGCTGCCTTCGGGCGGCACCGTCCTGAGTCAGTTGATTCGAACGAAGCGAATGATGTCCGACCGCGACGATTGCGAGGATGGCAAGCTCCTGTTTGTCACCCCGAGTATCAAAATTCCGTTTTCAGAGTTTGCGTTTTCGTTTGCGCGGAGCGCGGGCCCCGGTGGACAAAACGTTAATAAGGTCAACAGCAAGGCCATTTTGCGCTGGCACGTAACGCAGAGCCCAAGCCTCAGTCCGGAGGTGCGAGCCCGGTTCATTTCTCAGAATCGCCACCGAATCACGACTGATGGCGAATTCGTGATGTCGAGCCAGCGATACCGCGATCAACCGCGGAACATCGCCGATTGCCGCGAAAAGCTGCAAGCGCTTCTGCGAGCCGCGGCCGTCCGGCCGGTCCGGCGGAAGCCGACGAAGCCGTCAGCCGGCTCTCGCCGCCGGCGGTTGACGAATAAGCGGCTGCGATCGTCGACGAAGCAGCTCCGGGGACGGGTGAAAGATGATGGCTAAATCCACATCGATTTAATTCATCCTTCATCCTTCCACCTCATGCTTCCTTCCCGCATTCCGCTGTTCACAAACTTGGTTTCGCCTTCTACCATTCGGAATTAGCCCTGTTTAGCTGGAGGATCGCCCGCGAATGGCCGTGTTATTGCAGTTGAAGAATGCTCATAAAAGCTATGGCAGCCAGGTTTTGCTAGATGATGCCGAAGTAACTTTGACGGAGGACGTAAAGGTCGGATTCGTCGGCCGGAACGGGGCGGGGAAGAGTACTCTGCTCCGTATTCTGCTGGGCGAAGAAGAGCTTGAACGGGGCGAAGTGATCCGGCACCCCAAGTTGCGGCTGGGCTACCTGCGGCAGCACGACCCCTTCCGCCCGGGTGAAACGGCCCTCGAATTCTTGATGCGCGACAGTGAGCAGCCTGATTGGAAGTGCGGCGAAGTGGCCGGGCAGTTCGAACTCAAAGGGGCGTACCTGGAAGGGCCCGTTTCAAAACTCTCCGGCGGTTGGCAGACTCGCGTCAAGCTCTCCGCACTCCTCTTGCACGAGCCCAATCTCCTCCTGCTTGACGAGCCCACGAACTTCCTCGACTTGCGGACGCAGATCTTGCTGGAGCATTTTCTGCGGCACTATCAGGAAGCCTGCTTGATTGTTTCGCACGACCGGTCGTTCCTCGCTGCCACCTGCACGCACACGCTCGACCTGTCGCGTGGCCACTTGACGATGTACTCCGGAAAGATCGACGCCTTTCTCGAAAACCAGCAAGAGCAGCGAGAGCGTGACGAGCGAACGAATGCCACCGTTCTGGCCAAGCGCCGTCATCTGGAAGAATTCATTGCCAAAAACAAGGCCCGAGCCAGCACGGCCACCCGCGCCCGATCTAAGAGCCGACAGCTCGAAAAGCTCGAGACGATCCAGATCGCCGGAGACGAACCGTCGGCCGTCATTCGCGCGCCGATTGTCGAGCCACGGAAGGGCCCGGCGTTACGCTGCAAAGATCTGGCCATTGGCTACCCCGAGCGGGAGGTGGCCCACGGTATTGATCTGGAAATCGACCACGGCTCACGCGCGGCGGTCGTGGGAGACAACGGTCAAGGAAAAACCACGCTGCTGCGAACGATCGTCGAATCGCTTCAGCCGCTGAATGGCGAGATTCGCTGGGGATACGGCTGCACGGTTGGCGTGTATGCCCAGCACGTCTACACGAGCCTGCCCGATCGGCAGACAGTCATCGAGTACCTGGAAACGCGTGCCGCCTCGGGAACGAAAACCCAGGCCATTCTTGACCAGGCCGGCGCGCTGTTGTTCCGCGGCGATCACGTCGAAAAGCCGATCTCGGTCCTCTCCGGCGGCGAACGGGCCCGGTTGTGCCTGGCGGGATTGCTCTTGGCTCAAGACAACATCCTGGTCCTCGACGAACCTGGCAACCATCTCGACGTCGACACGGTCGAAGCGCTGGCCGAGGCACTGCTGTCTTACAAGGGAACGGTCATCTTCACGAGCCACGACCGCCACTTCATGAAGCGAGTGGCGACGTCGATTGTCGAAGTCCGCGACGGCCGCGTCGTCAATTACCGCGGCAATTACGACGCGTACCTCTACGCGATCAACAAGGAAATTGACGACGAGGAACGGGAACGCGAGACCCATTTTTCAAAGCCCCCGGCGGCGGTCAAATCGGCCAAGAACGAAAAGAGCGCCGCGCCGCAGCGAAATGAGCGGGCGGTCCGGAAGGAACTTGCCAACCTCGAACGAACGATCGCCCAGCTCGACGCGCAAAAGCGCCAGTCTAATGACCAATTGATGCAATCCAGCGATCCAGACGAGGCGCTGCGACTGCACAACGAAGTCACCTCGCTTGCCGCGAAAATCGCCGAGGCCGAAGACCGCTGGTGTCAGTTGCAGGAAGAAATCACGGCCGCGGAATAACCTCGCCGCCACTCATCTCGAAGCGCCCTTCAGGTTGTCACCAGCAATGGAAGCTGATCCGCACGCGAACGAAAGTCCTGGAAGCCGCCCAACTGCTCCGCTGAATGGGCTGCGAGTCCTGGATTTCTCGCATGCGCTCGCCGGGCCGTATTGCACGCTAATGCTCTCGGAGTACGGAGCTACCATCTACAAGCTCGAATCCCGTGACGGCGGCGATATGGGACGCGGGTGGGCACCACCCTTTTACGGCGACCAGTCGAGCTTCTTCATGGGCCTCAACCGTGGGAAATACGGCATTTCCGTGGATCTCAAGCAGCCCGAAGGGGTCGTGCTTTGTCTGCGAATGCTGGAATCGATGGATGTGCTCGTCGAAAACTTCCGGCCCGGCACAATGGAGCGATTGGGCCTGGGTTATGCGGTCGTGCAGGCGCGAAACCCGCGTCTGATTTACTGCTCGATTTCAGGCTACGGGCAGGACGGGCCGTCCCGCGATGAGGCCGCCATGGATCTCATCGTGCAATGCTCGAGCGGTTTGTTGAGTATTACCGGAAACGAGGGGGGTGAGCCGGCGCGCTGCGGATACTCGGTGGCCGACGTGAGTGCCGGCATGTTTGCCATCATCGGCATCTTGATGGCGTTGCAGTCACGGGAACGGAGCGGGCACGGGCAACTTGTCGACGTCTCGATGTTCGACGGGATGATCTCCGGCATGAGCTCCTGTTTCATGATTTACCTGGGATCGAACGTCTGTCCGCGTCCGATGGGCTCGAGTTACCCGACCATCGTTCCCTATCGAGTTTTCCCGGCATTGGACCGCGATTTCGCGCTGGCTGTCGGCAGTGAAAAGCTCTGGTCGGCCTTTTGCAAGGCGATCGATCGACCCGATTTGGAACAGCATCCCGACTATGCGACCAATGGGCTGCGGGTCAAGAATCGCCAAGCCTTCGAGGCGATTCTGTTGGACGTCTTTCGCCGACGCCCGGCGGCGGACTGGCTCGCGCGGCTGCGTGCTGCCGGCGTTCCCTGTTCGTTGGTGCGGAACCTGCGCGAGGTGGTGGAAGATCCACAAAGCGAATTCCGGGGCATGTTCCCCCTGGTCGAT
>CAYWOV010000431.1:0-4282 GCA_964459965.1 uncultured Planctomycetaceae bacterium
CGTACATGGGACAGCGCCGGCCGAGAACCCGCGGGAACCAGGAGCGGATGTTGTGGTTCAAGAGCAGAATGATCCCGCCCGGTTTCAGCAGCGTGCAAGCGTCTCGCAAAGTGTCCACGGGATCCAGCAAGTGATCGAGAATTTGAAAGCAACAAACGGCATCGAACGAAGCAGGCGGGAAGAGCTCGGCATGGAACAGGGAGTTGACGATTTGCGGACGAATGGCCGGATCTGCACTTCTAACCGCCTCGGCCCCCGGTTCGACACCGCGCACTTCCTCGAATAAGGGAAGGACCGCCTTGAGAAAAAAGCCGCTCGAGCAACCGATCTCGAGTAGGCGCTGCCGGGCCGGCAACAGCGGCAACAATCGCTCCAACTGCCGCCGATAGTCGTGGCACATGTTTCCCAGCTGCTGTTCCTGAATGAACGGACTGTCTTCGTAGAGCCGATAAATGTCTTCCTGAGGAAGGATCGGATTAGAGTAGACGAGTCCGCACTGCGAACATTCCACGATCCGAAAATGCTGACGTTCCGGAGTCTTTCGCGCCGCGAAATCGAACGACGCTCGCTGGATCAGTTCGGGAAAGCGCACTTTCGATGCGGCGCCCGGTCCACAAAGTGCGCACGTCATTTCGGTTCGATCGTCGTGCACCGCGGTTCCCTCCCCCTGAGGCGGCTCATTGCCGCACCGTCGTTCCGCTGCGGGTTTTAGGCAGGGAAGTAGGATTGGTCAATGCCAGTGTCGGTTCTGAGGAGCGACAGAAGGCGATTACTGGTTTCGCAAAGCGTCGCGCTATCCTCTGACAACCGCAAAATCGGGAGATGGAGTCGGTTCCACTCCAACGCAAAGCGGCTTAGCTGGGCACGTGCTCGCGCGGGCGCCATTCTGCGCGACCGGTCCGACCGCGGAAACCGTCAATGAGGCCACGACTCATCGCAATGAGTTTATCGAGCTTTTGTGGCTCAAACACGAGCACGGTGGCAGTTTCGCGGATGCTTCGAGCCAGCTGGCTCGCCACAAATCGAGGGTCAAAACCGATGTGTTCGCGGGCTAATAAGATTCGGTTGCGGACCATGTAATAACGCCGTAGAGGCGAATGATGCGAAAGCACGGGCTGCCATCCGCCAAGCCGACGGCTGCGGGGAGATCCGATGGAATGCTTCATGAGCAAACGTCGCGAGATTTTTACGTGCCAACCGTTCCGCCGCAGCCGGATCGCGTATTCATGGTCGACTTCGTCGATAAAGAAATCCTCGCGGAACGGGCCAACCTGCTGCCATGCCGACAGATTCAAGAGCGAACCCGACGTGATCACGACTCGTGCGTCGATCAGTCCAGTTCCGGCAGGCAGCAATGTCTTGCCACTCTTCGACTGGAAATTGACACCGATCAGGCCGATCCGAGCGCGGTCGGGCTCGGTCTGCCATTCGTTCGCCAGGCGGATCAACAGATCTTCGGCTGGTGTCGAGTCCTGATCAAACATCGCCACCCAATCGGCTCCATGCTCTGCGGCAAAACGGCAACCCTGATTGAGTGCGGCGGCGATTCCGACGTTTTCGTCGTTGAAAATGTGCGAGACGTTTCCTCGTGAATTGTCGAGATCCCGGACTGCCGCGAGCGCGGCATCCTGCGAGTGGTTGTCGACGACAATCACTCGATTGAACTGCTGGGCCAATTGGCCGAATCGTGCGGAGAGGCCGGCGTCCGGCTGGTGCGTCACCACCACGGCGATCGTGTTTTCCTTGCCTAAGCCGATGTCGCTCACAAACCGCCCCACAGCATGACAGTTTTAAAGGACGAGATCCTGGAGGAAGCTCTTGAAACCATATCCAAATCGGCCGTAACGCCCGCGGACCGCCTCTCCGAATGCAAGAGGCCATCGAATCAGCGTCTGATCTCGCATCCGCAAGCGGGTCTGTGCGTGGGACAACTTCTCCTCGACAAGCGAGAGACGTTTGGTTTCCCCAAGCGCATGGCCGCCTGCTCCGAGCCGTTCCCGCAGTCGCCGCGTCCGCTCGACCATCCGCACAAAATAGGCCCGGTCCATGCTGCTTCGCGCGTGCCGAAATTGAGTAATGAGATTCGGCGCGGCGGGACCGATCGCTTGCCGGCCGTGCTGCCGATAACGCGTCAGCGGCCGATCGATGCTCAACACTCTGCCCGCGGCCGCGGCGACGAGGGCGATCCATTCGTCATGCACGAAACACTCGGGGATCGGGAGCGCGGCTCGACCCAGCGAAGCTCGGAAGGCCATGGCCGCTCCCGTGACCAGGTTAAACCGCAGCAGCGATTCGAAGGCCTCGCCCCCGTTCACCCGGGCCTGAAGCGCCTGACCAAACCCAAGACGCTCCCACTGCGTTTCGCCCGTGAGAATTCCCTCGGGCGTGACGACTGCCAGGTCATGGAACGCCAAAAGCAGGCGGGGATCGTCGCGGAAAGCCGATTCGAGCACGGCCAATTTGTCCGGTTCCCAAACGTCATCCTGATCGCAGGGGACAATGATCTCGCCGCTGCAAAGTGAGAAGGCTCTGGCGAAATTCTGCGTCACGCCCAATCGCTGCGCGTTTACGCAGAGCGAAACCTTGAAATTGACTCGCCGGGCAAACTCGCCGATGACCGCGGTTGTCGCGTCTTGCGAACGGTCGTCGCAAACGACGAGTTCATCGGGAAGCCGCGTCTGGGCAGCGATGCTCTGCAGTTGATTGAGCAAAAACCGCTCGCCGTTGAAAGTGCACAGCGCAACCGATAGCGTCATGGTCGCTTTTTTGTCGAATCTGCCTAAGCCGTCAATACCGAACGGCTTCCGGCCGACAGGAAGTCGTCGTTTGGCATCGGCATTGCTAAGCTGGCCGGGCGGATGAAAGGGAGGGGACTTTTTTGGCTTTTTTGGGGCATAAAAAAAGACTCGCAGGACCCCAAAAAACTCCAAAACCGCGCGCGTTTGTCGCTAACGCGTATAAAATGATCCTGTGGGACTCGATGCGCCCGCGCATAATAGGAGTGTCTTTGTCTCCGGGCTCGGCAGTCGCGCCATGATCGAATTTGAAGACCGCGGCGACGTCAAAATCATTCGCATGGCCGCCGGCAAGGGCAACGCGATCAACATCGAGTTCGCCTGCGCTCTGGTCGAGGCCCTCGCGGAAATCGAACACGGCCCGGCCAAAGCGGCCGTCATCACCGGCAAGGGCAGCGTGTTTGGAGCCGGCGTCGACCTGCCGGCCATGGTCGCCGGCGGTCCCGATTACGTCCGCAAATTCATCCCCCTCTTGCAACGGTCCTTCGAGCGGCTGGTCCTGTTTCCCAAACCGATCGTGGCGGCCGTCAACGGCCATGCGATCGCCGGCGGCGCGATCCTTTTGCTCGCCTGCGATCAGCGTCTCCTCGCCCGCGGCCGGGCGCGTGTCGGACTGACGGAAGTCCGCGTCGGCGTTGAATTTCCCGCGTGGGCGCTCGAGACCGTCCGCTTTGCCACGCCACCGCAGCACTTTTCCACCCTGGTCTGCACGGGCCGCACGTACGAGCCGGAAGAGGCTCTCGCCCGCGGTCTGGTCGACGAACTGGTCGAGCCCGAACATCTAATGGACCGCGCCTACGAGATCGCCGACGAAATGGCGGCCATCCCCGCGGCGACGTTTTCAGCGACAAAGCGCTCGGTGCGCCGACCGCTGGTCGAAGCGGCCCGCCGCCAGGCAGCCCTTGAAGACGCGGCTCTGATCGAGAAATGGGCCTCGCCCGAATCGCTGCAAAAGATGTCCGAATTCGCCGCTCGCACGATCGGCCGACGCAGCTAAAAGCAACGCTCGACGGCCAACCGAGCCAGCGCGAAGGCGCAGGCCGCTTCGGCGATCGGCGGACCGAAATGGTCGGAGATCCTCATCTTCTCTGCCGTAGCGAGACT
The DNA here is from genome assembly GCA_964459965.1 of uncultured Planctomycetaceae bacterium. Classification (GTDB taxonomy): domain Bacteria; phylum Planctomycetota; class Planctomycetia; order Planctomycetales; family Planctomycetaceae; genus DASPSM01. Next base: position 3,900 of record CAYWOV010000431.1, read on the forward strand.
GTTAATTTCCGCGACGGTCTGTTCGGCGAGAAAGCTGCCGCTGCCCGAGATCAAAAGACATTGTGGGACACGACCTTGCGCGGTCTGAACCGCGTCGATGCCGCGGGCAATTTGGCGGCGCTGGGCCGCGGCGACCGCACGTGCCATCTCCTGCGTGTCCGACTCGGAAAACTCGGTCGCGTCACAGCAAACACAGCGGGCGAGCCGATCACGCGCGGCCGCGATGGTGGCCGGTCGTCCGTCGGCGGTCTCTCTGTCGTGCGGGTCTTCCGGCAGATCGCCTAAAGCGAGGTAGACGTCGAGCGTGGTGGCGAAAAGCTCGGCGGCGACCGGACATGCGCGGCCGCGATAGGGAACCTGGCTGACGACCGCACAGACGGGCG
>CAYWOV010000432.1:0-4279 GCA_964459965.1 uncultured Planctomycetaceae bacterium
CCAGAATGTCCGGACTGATGCCTGCCACCGGAGCGGGAAGGGGGGCGTCCAGGTACGGGCTGGCCCCATTCAGACCGGGGAAGGAAACGCCATTGAGCAGCCACGCGGCAACCGAGATCGGCTCGACGGACACTGCCAGCAAGAGTTTCCGCATGGTCCATTGTGCGGCCAGCGCCGGATTGTCCCGATACGTTTCGTCAGGGATTCGTACGATCAGGCCGTACGGGGCGGTCGCCGGCTTGAACCAGGCCCAGACGTAATTTTGCGGACACTCGGCAAGCGAGAGCCGCTCCCAGGATTGGGAGGGGGGACGCTCGGCAAAGGCCGCTCGTGGTACCGCAGGGGCCGGGTCAACCGGCGTCGCAGTCTTTCGCTTAGACGTCATCGATTCCAAACCGGCTTCGTTTCAATCCCAAGGCCCAGGACCGGGTGTTCCGGGGACGCGGCGGCGTGTCGATCGTTATTATAGCTAAACATATTATAGCTCGCTGGCCGAGCCGCTCCAGATCACTGGTGTATCTGAGACGCCCGAAGTCCAAAACCTCGTCTCTTGATTTCTGAAAAGACCTCAAATGTTCGACGATTCTTCAGCCGTCGACGGACCGCAAGTCAAGTCCCTCCGCGAGGCCCTGATCCAGGCGGCCGAGAAGGGGGCTTCGGATCTGCATACTGTGTCCGGGCATCGGCCGACGCTGCGGCTGAACGGCCGATTGCAAGAACTTGCGGGGCCTGTCCTCACGGACGAATTTTTGAGAGGCAGCCTGCTCGAGCTTTGCCCCGAGTGCTCACGCGATCAATTTACTCACGATCGCAATGTCGACTTCGCATTTGAGCTCAACCACGGCGGCAAACCGCAGCGGTTCCGGGCGAATTACTTCATGAGCGGCCGCAGCCCGGGCGCTTGCTTTCGCCTCATTCCGTCCGAGATCCCCGGTTTTGAATGGGCCGGCTTTCCCGTCGATCTTGCCGTGCAATTGGCCCATTTTCGCAACGGACTGGTGCTGATCACGGGCGTCTCGGGCGCGGGGAAGACGACGACCTTGGCCATGCTCATCAATTTGCTGGCCCGCGAGGGAGATTACCGCATCATTACGGTGGAAGAGCCGATCGAGTACGTCTTCCCGCGCTGCGGCAACTCGATCGTCACGCAGCGGGAAGTGGGCCGCGACGTGGCCACGTTTGCGGACGGTTTGAAGTACGGACTGCGGCAAGACCCCGACGTGATTCTGGTCGGCGAAATTCGCGACGGCGACACGGCTCAAATGGCTCTCAGTGCGGCCGAGACGGGCCATCTCGTCTTGTCCACCTTGCACACCCGCGACGCGAAAGGGGCCATTACGCGTTTTGCGGACCTGTTTCCGCAGCAGAGTCAAACGGAAATCCGCGCGCAGCTCGCGCTCGGCCTGCGGGCCGTCGTGAGTCAGCACCTGTTGCCGAGCGTGACTGGCGGTAAACGCGAACTGGCGCTCGAAATTCTCTTCAACAACGCACCGATTGCCAACGGAATTCGCACCGGTCGGGACGAAACCATCGACCGCAACATCCTTACCGGCAGGGACGCGGGAATGATTCCGCTCGACGAATCGGTGCGACGCCTGCTCCAGGCCGGCAAAATCAGCCGCGAAACAGCGGAAGACATGGTCTCTGACAAGAGCGTGCTGACGCGGTAGCGGCAGTCCGCTGCCTAGGAGTTGCCGGAGGCTATTTCGCCTTCTGCACCTGGGCGTCGGCCATGTTGGCTTCGGCGGCTTTCCTCATGAGTTCTGTGGCCCGCTGTGCGGCCTCTTCCGCCTTCTTCATGGCTTGCGCGGCGTCTTGCTTTGCCTTTTCGGCCTTGGCGGTCAGGGATTCGGCCTTCTTTTGGGCGGTCTCGGCCGCTTTCTTGGCCAATTCGGCGAGCTTCGTCGCTTTGGCCGCCTGCTTGCCGAGATCGACATCTTCGAGCCGGGCGTTTGCCGCGGCGACTGCTTGGACCGCCTCGGCGGCTTTCTTGTTGGCCTCGTCGATGGCCTTCTTGACACCTTCAGCCTTCTTGGCGGCCATTTCCTGGGCTGCCTTTTTCGCCGCGACCTCTTTGGCAAACGCTTCCAGCTGCTTTGTCGCCGCGTCGAGGGCCGCTTTGGCGGTTGCCTCCGCGGCCAGGGGCGCCTCGGCGGCCTTTTTGGCGTCGGCGAGTTTTTTGTCCGCTTCGACCTGGGACTTCTGTGATTCGGCAATCGCCAAATGGGCGTCGTCCACTGAGCGGCGATATTCGAGATGCGCCCGGCGGGCCTCCAACTCGTAATCGGGCGTGACTTCGAGCCCGGCGACGGATCCCTTCAGCTTGTTGATCCCGGTCTGCGAAACCTTCGTCCCGGTGACATATAGCTTTTTCAGTTTCTTGAGACTGTCTAGCTGCGACATTCCGGTGTCGGTAACGGCCGTATCGTAGACGTTCAAATACTCCAGGTTAGTGAGCCCCTTGAGCTGGGACAGGCCGGCGTCGGTGATTTTCGTGCGTTCTAAATGGAGCCGAATCAGCGACTTCAGCTTGCCCACCGTCGCCATGCCGGCGTCGGTCACGTCGGTGCCGCGCAGGTTGAGATGGACCAGGTCCTTCAAGTCGACCAGCGGCTTCAGGTTCTCGTCGGTGACCTTGCCGCCTGTCAGATGCAGCGAAACTTCCAACCGGGAATCGTTTTGGGCCAGTTCCATCACTTGGCCCCCCGCCTCTTTGATCTTGGCGATCGCCATCGATTCGGCGGTCGAGCGTTTCGTTTTTTCATCGTCGGCCTGGGCGCGAAGGGCCGTCGAAGCAATCACCAAGGCGAGGACCAGATACGAGGCTTTGCGAATCACCGAATGTCTCCCGACAAGACTGACCTATCCAAACTGAAACCCGCCATCCTGGCCGCGGCCTTTCCCTCTCTCCACCAGTCTATCACGCCTTCTGGCCGGAATGGAGCGATCGAAAAGGTCCGTCCGTCCACCTGTCTTGCGGCGGCCGCAAAGCTCCCCTCGCCCTAATTCGGCAAATTGAGTAAGGTTCCGACCCGCTGCCTCGGCTTGAGGCGTGGCGGCGCTGGTTTTGGGGGGCCTGTTTGCGATGGCGAGCTATTCGTCGAGCGTGCGTTTGCCGGGGAAACCAGGCATCGAGACTCCGATTCACATCGTGGGACGATTGTTCCTCACGGGTGTGTCATCGGTCGGGGATCTCGGCCTGTTCAGCACGCGGATGGCCCAGGGCATGTTCGTGCGTTTGCCGCGGCGGCTGGTGCTCTTGCAGTCGTTCTATCAGATCGGCGTGATGAGCGTGCCGGTGGTGCTCGTGACGGGCGCTTTCATCGGCATGGTGCTGGCGGCCCAGACCTTCGAACAATTGCGACTGATGCGCTTGGAAACCCAGTTGGGTGCGGTCATCAACGTCTCGCTGGTTCAGGAGCTGGGGCCCGTGCTGGCGGCCACCATGCTCGCCGGCCGAGTCGGCAGCTCGATTGCCGCCGAGCTGGGAACGATGCGCGTCACCGAGCAAATCGACGCCCTGCGATCGCTGGGGGCGGATCCCATTCAATATCTCGTCGTGCCCCGTTTCCTGGCTTGCTGCCTGTTGATTCCGTTGCTGACGGCTCTCGGCGATTCGACCGGCATTGTGAGCGGATGGTTCATGGCGACGCAGATGTTTCACATCAACAACTTCCATTACTGGTACCACTCGCAGATGTTCGTCTCGGCGTACGACGTCTTCTGCGGCCTGTTTAAGAGCGTATTTTTCGGGGCGGCGATCGCCGTGATCTCGTGCCACCGCGGGTTTCGCTGCGGCGCGGGCGCCCAGGGCGTCGGTCAGGCGGCCACACAAGCTTTCGTGCTTTCGTTCGCGGCGATCCTCGCTCTCGATTTCGTGCTGGGTATTTTTCTCAGTTCGTTCTACTACGTCTTGTGGCCTTCGCCCGGGGGAGTGCCGTGACGGAGCCGGCTGCCGACGAAGCGATCGAGTCTGCCCCGCCGGGATCGATGCCGGTGATCGAGTTTGCCGGCGTGTCGCAGTGGTTCGGCCCGCAGCTCGTGCTGCGCGACATTTCCCTCTCGGTGCAAGAGGGAGAAACGCTCGTCATCATTGGCGAGAGCGGCTGCGGAAAAAGCGTCACGCTCAAGCTCATGATGGCCCTGATCGAGGCGTCCCGCGGCCGTGTCTCGTGGCGCGGCCGTCCGTTGAAAAACCGTCGCGAATCCGAGCTGGCCAAGGAGCGGCTGCGGTTTGGCTACCTGTTTCAGGGGGCCGCGCTCTTCGACAGCATGTCGG
>CAYWOV010000433.1:0-4274 GCA_964459965.1 uncultured Planctomycetaceae bacterium
AAACCGGTGGGCGCCGACGCTTTGTTGCGACGAAACCTGGCGATCTGGGGGCTCGGCGGCGTGATCGTGCCCTTCATCGGCATCAAGCTGATCGACGTGACGCTCGTGGCAATCAACCTGGTCGCGTGACCGGTCCGGAAATCTCATCTTCAAGGTCGAACGCATGTCCGCTCATCTCCGCGCGAATCTCTGGCTGCTCGGGCTTTCGCTGCTCCTCTGCTGTGTCATCTACCCAAGCATCCTCCTGCTCTGCGGGCAAACCCTGTTCTCGTCGCAGGCCAACGGCAGCCTGATTCTGGACGAGGCCGGCAAACCGATCGGCTCTCGCTTGATCGCCCAGCCATTCACTGGCGACGAATTTTTCCAGCCCCGACCGTCGGCCGTCTCGTACAACGCGGCCGCTTCCGGAGCGTCCAATTGGGCCGCCAACAATTACTTGCTTCGCGACCGGGTCGCCCGACAGCTCGGACCGATCGTCAAATATCAAAGCGGTGAAAAGGCCGGCAAGCTCGTGGGGCCGGACGTCGAGACCTGGTTCCAGCAGGACCGCGCCGGCGGGAAGCCGGGAATCGTCGCCCAATGGACCACGGCTCATCCGACCGTCGCGCAAAACTGGGTCAAAGCCGACCCCGCCAATGCGGCCTACGTGACGGCCTGGCAGTCGAGCCACGCCGCCGACGTCGCCCAATGGAGCAAGGAGAATCCCGATAACTCCGAACCCAAGCCGGAAGATCTGGCGGTCGTCTTTTTCACCAGCTTCTCACACGAGCACCCGGGCACGTTCCCGATTGCCGTCGAACACAAAACGGCCGACGGCAAGACCGAAAAACGGATCGAACCGGCCAAGGAGGGAGCGGACATCCAATCGACGTTCTTCGACCTCTGGCGGCAAGAGCACGCCGAGGCCGATTTGGAATCGGTGCCGGCCGACATGGTGATGGCCTCCGGCTCGGGTCTCGACCCGCATATCACGCTCAAGAACGCGCTCTACCAGCTCGACCGCGTCGCGGGCAAATGGGCGGCCGAGACCAAGCTCGAACCGGTGGACGTCCGGCGGGAAATTGAATCGCTGCTGCGGAAGCACTCCGAAGCCCCGTTGGGCGGGCTGGTCGGCGTGGAAATGGTCAACGTGTTGGAAGTGAATCTGGCGCTCCGAGAGCTCTATCGTCCGCCGATCAGCAATAAGTGACCGGGTTTCTTGACGGCGAGACGCTACTTGGATTTCGCGGGCAAGAGCGTGCCGGTCACTTCGCCGAAGCCGACGCGGTATCCGTCCGCCTGACACCATCCGGTGATTGTCACGCGGTCTCCGTCTTCAAGGAACGCTCGCTGGGCACCAGTCGGCAAAGCGAGCGGAGCGCGGCCCCCGGTTGTCAGCTCAAGCAGGCAGCCGCGGGAATCCGGCTCCGGACCGCTGATCGTGCCCGTGGCCAGCAAGTCCCCCGTCCGCAGATTGCAGCCGTTCGATGTGTGGTGGGCGACTTGCTGGCAGAGGTTCCAGTACAAGTGGCGCAAGTTCGAGCGACAAATTCGCACCGGCTCTTTCATGCCGGCTCCCTGCAGCAGCACTTCGAGGTGGACGTCATACGCCTCTTCGCGATCACAGCGCAAGTAGGGCAACGGTTGCGGATCCTGGGACGGCCCGGCCGTGCGGAATGGTTCGAGCGCGTCGAGCGTCACGATCCAGGGCGAGATCGACGTGCCGAAGCTCTTCGCCAAAAAGGGGCCCAGCGGCACATATTCCCACCTTTGAATGTCGCGGGCGCTCCAATCGTTGACGAGCGCGAGCCCGAAAATATGATCGCGAGCCCGCTCGACGGCAATCGGTTCGCCCAACGCGTTCCCCGGTCCGATCACCATTCCCATCTCGAGCTCGAAGTCGACCGAGCGGCTGGGGCCGAAGACGGGAGCGGGTGCGTTGTCGGCCATGGTCTGGCCGTTCGGTCGATGCAGATTAGTGCCGCTCACCACGACCGAGCTGGCCCGCCCGTGATAAGCAACCGGCAAATGCAACCAGTTGGGCATGAGCGCGTTCTGCGGGCCGCGGAACATCGCGCCCACGTTGGTGGCGTGCTCGCGCGAGGAATAGAAATCGGTGTAGTCGCCGATTTCCACGGGTAGCAGCATCTCGGCCTCATCCATCGGCACGAGCGCCGCGCGACGCAGGTGCGCGTCGTCGCGCAAAAGCGGCTCGTCGTCACGCAGCAGCAGACTCAACCGCTCGCGAACAATCCTCCACACGCGGCGTCCGCAAGCCATGAAGGCGTTGAGCGACGGTTGATCGAACAGAGATTTATGGCATCCGGTATGGCCCTGCACGTCCAACAGTCCCCGGCGCTCCAATTCCGACAGGTCGAGAATCTGGTCGCCAATCGCCACGCCGGCGCGCGGCGGACCCCCGACGCGCGGCACAAAGACCCCGAACGGCAGATTCTGAATCGGAAAATGCGACTCGGGCGAAACGGGAATGAAACTGCGAAGACGCGGATCGGTCGTGTCGGTCATGATTCACCGGCTACGGTCGCAGGCTGCCAATCATTTTGCACCGGGCTTATTCCCGTGTGGCAGCAACCAGCTTTGGGCGTAGTCGGGATCCTCGACCGTCCGCGCGGTGACGCCGACTTGCAGGGGACGATACGTGTCGAGCATTACGGCCAACTCGTCGGTGCGTTTCTTGCCCAGCGATTCCTCGGCCCGGCCCGGGTGCGGGCCGTGCGTCAAACCCTCCGGGTGCAGCGTCAGCGATCCGTAATTGATGCCCTTGCGGCTCATGAATTCGTTGTTGGCGTTGTAGATCACCTCGTCGCTGTTGACGTTCGAATGGTTGTACGGAACGGGCACAGCGTCTTTGTGGAAGTCGAACAAGCGCGGCACGAACGAGCAGACGACAAATCCGTCCCCCTGAAACGTCTGATGCACGGGTGGCGGTTGATGCAGGCTGCCCACGATCGGCTCGAAGTCGTGAATCGACAGGATCCACGGATAGTAGTGGCCGTCCCAACCGACGACGTCGAACGGATGGTGATCGAGCGTGACCTCGGTGAGCGAGTCGTTTTGCTTCACCACGACGGGGAACTCGCCCGTCTCATCGTGGAAGTTGAGCGTCGTGGGCCGGCGAATGTCGCGCTCGCAATAGGGACTGTGTTCGAGAAACTGGCCCACTTCGTTCACATAACGGGCGGGGGGACGGATCGGGCCCGCGCTCTCGATGATCAGCATCCGTTGCGGCGGCTGACCCAGCCGCCAGCGGTGCGTGATCCCGCGGGGGATAATCACGTAATCGCCCGCCTGGTAGGACATTTCGCCCATCTGCGTTTCCAGCACGCCCGTTCCCTCGGAAACGTAGACCAGCTCGTCCCCCTGCGCGTTGCGGTAAAAGAAATCGTCGCTGGCGGTGGGCTGCACGAAACACAAAGCCGCGTCGCTGTTGAACAGCAGGGGCGTCCGATTAATCGTCGTGCTCTTCTCTTGCGGCAGCCGGTGCGTCTCGAAATGCCGCATCCGCAACATGCCTTCGGCTTCGCGGGGCCACTCGAGCCGCTGCAGGAGCCGCGAAGACAGAATGCTGGTCGGTGCGCGGCGATGATAGAGCAGCGACTCCGGACCGGAAAAGCCGCGGCTGCCCATCACATGTTCGTGGTACAGGCTGCCATCCGGCTGCCGGAAGACCGTGTGCCGTTTGCGCGGCAATTCGCCCAGACGATGATAAGACGGCATCGCGCACCTCGTTCGCGCCCCGCGAGTTCTTCGCCGGCCGCGTTATAGATTCCCGCGGGCCGCTTGCTCGCGTTCGATGGCCTCGAAAAGCGCCTTGAAGTTGCCTTTGCCGAACGCGTCGGAGCCTTCGCGCTGAATGATCTCGAAAAACAACGTCGGCCGATCCTCGACCGGCTTGGTGAAGATTTGCAGCAAATAACCCTTCTCGTCGTGATCGACCAGGATACCCAGGTCGCGAATTGCCTGCCGATCTTCGCGCACCTCGCCGACGCGATCCCAAAGATCTTCGTAATAGGAGCCGGGCACCGTGAGGAACTCGACTCCATTGTCTTTGAGCACCGAGATCGAATGGATGATATCGCGGGTCGAGATGGCGATGTGTTGCACGCCGGCGCCGCCGTTGTAGTCGAGATACTCCTGAATCTGGCTCTTCCGCTTGCCCTTGGCGGGCTCGTTGATCGGAAACTTGATCACGTCTTGCGGGTGCGCCATGACCTGGCTACGGAGGGCCGAGAACTCGGTCGAGATATCCTTATCGTCGAACGACATGAACTGAT
>CAYWOV010000434.1:0-4257 GCA_964459965.1 uncultured Planctomycetaceae bacterium
CGCTGCTCGATCCCCAGGCAATACCACGAGAGCTTCTCGGTCAGCATTTTGTCCGCCTTGGGGCGGAGGTTGGGCACTTCGAGGAAGTCGGCCAGCATGAAGTAGCCGTCGTACCGCATCAGCGGGTTCGCGTTGAAGATCACGGTCGACACGGTCGAGACGAAGAAGACGTTCAGGCAAACGTAATGCAACAGTCCCGGGTTCGTGTTCCACCAGACGAAGATGGCAATGGCGGAAAGAACGGTCTCGACGTACATCCCAGCCAGCCCGATATAGATGCGATGCCATTTGTTGCGCATCATCCAGGCGTCGGAAACGTCGCAATAGAGGGCCGGGCTGAAGACCAGCAACATCAAGCCCATTTGGTGACATTCGCCGCCGAAGTGCTTGCAGGACAGTCCGTGGCCGAACTCGTGCAAGATCTTGGTGGCACTGACAGTCAGCCACAAAAAAATCAGGTTGGGCCAGGCGAAGAACTGATGGAACTCGGGCAGCCGTCGATGAAACTCTTCGAATTCCGTGAAGACCAGCGCGAGCGACGCGACGACAAGTGTGACGCAGAGACCGACGGCCCACGGACGAAACACCCAGGCGACATAATCATGCAGCCACGCCAAAGTGCGTTCGGGGTCCCAGCCGGGCAGTCGCAGATACAATATATTGCGGACCGCATTCCAGGTCTTCTGCCGCTGCTCCTTGCGGTGGTGCTTCAGCAGAGCCGCTCCCTGCCCAAATCGGAGAGTTTGCAGCAGCCCTTTTTCGTGCAGGTCGGTCAATAGCCGCTGCACATCAGACAGGGTCACGTGAACGGTGGGATGGACTTGCAGCAGTTCGTCGCGGATTTGCTCAAGGTTCCGCGTTCCGTCCAAGAGGCCCAAGACGCAGTATTGTTCCGCGTGCAAACGATGGTACTTGAGACCGACGGGGTCCTTGACGACCCACGAGCCAATTCCCTGATACTCAATCCGCTGGACAACGAGATCCGGACGGCAGCGCATCGGAATCGGGCGCCGCGTGGACGAGACCAACGAAGAAACGGCGGCCAGGCTCATGGGTGCGAACGGCGAAGGGATGCGGGGCGAGGCGTCATCGAAGTTTTGACCCCGCCGGCGTCAGGAGAAAGGGGTTCGATCGACATTACGGCACGCAGGCCGGGCCGGAGGATATTTTCGGGATTTGCAACCTGGGCCCAAACGCGCGTGGAGAAGCTGGAGCCGCTCGCCACGACGTCGACAAACCCTATCTGGCCGTGAAAAACCTGCTTTTCGACCGCCAAATCGGCGTCGGGAATTTCCAGGCGGACCGTGACGGGAGCGCCGACCTTCACGTTCCAGACGTCATTGACAGTCGCCTTTCCCTCAATTCGCACGAAGTCGGTATTAATGACCTCGAGAATTGTATCGCCCTGGCGGACGGCCTCACCGCGCGATTTCAAGACGTGTGTCACAAGACCATCGAAAGGGGCCGTAATGCGGTATGTCTGCAATTCCGCCTCGGCCTGCTTTGCTTTGAGCAGGTTGACCTCGATTTCGTGTTTGGCCTTGCCGATTTGCAGGGCGCTGCGCTCCATCGCCAGTTTCGCCCGCCGCACTTCGAGGTCGGGAACGGTATTGAAGTGCTGCCGATTCACGTCGAGATCTTTTTCGTATTCGATGGTGTCGACAGCGTTGAGCTTCGTGGCGTACTGAATTTCAACCTGGTCGTCGGCAACCAGTTTGGCCACTTCGACGCTTGCCTTGGCAACCTCGTCCATCAGTCGCGCGACGATTTGCCCCTCTCGAACTCTGTCCCCTTCCTTCGGCTGGACAATGGCCAGAACGCCCGGCCGATCGGTCGCCAACCGCGCGTTGTGCACGGGAACGATCAGACATTCGTGCAACACGACGGGTTTCGATTGAAGCGCGACCGGAGGCTTCTTCTCCGCATCCGGCGAATCATCTGCGCGGGTCGCCGGCACCCAGGCGAAAGCGGCCACCACCAGTAGCGTGACGTTCTTCATGGCAATTCCGGCAAGAGAGTAAAATGGGCGTTCTACCTTTGGCATTTTCACACATCGCCGGAACCGGGACAAGCGGCCAAAAAAGTGCCCCGCCGCAACTTCTAAATCCGACTTCGAAGTTCCGTCGAATTCGGTCTCTCCGTCCCGCCGTGACTCATCCGTATAAACCGAACGTGTCCAATATCGCTTCCGCCGGGATTTTGACCGCATGTTGCCTAAACGCAACCTAGGTTTTGTGAGAATCCCATAATCCCGCCGGCCCTTCTGAAGGAGCCTTCGTCATGCAGGTAACTGTTCAAGACGTCATGACGCGTTCGCCGATTGCCGTTCCGTCGGAAACCACGATCGACGAAGTACTCGAAACGCTCGTTACGGAAGGGGTGCCATCGGTTTACGTTACGACGCGCGAAAACCGGCTGGCGGGGATTGTGACCGATTACGAGGTTCTCAAGCTTCAAGTATTGGGCGGCGATCGGACGCAAACCGCGGAAACTTTGATGAACCGCGATGTCCCGACGGTTCGGCCCGAAGAGAGCGCTCTTGCGGTTTGTCCCCGGTTCCGGGACGGCCGGCTCGCGCGGATGGCGGTGATCGACGGCGAAGGACACCTGGTTGGCAATCTCGGCCGTTGCGACATGATGCGGATGATGCAGACCATCGAACGGATGACGCGCGAATTGCCGGACCCCGCCGGCGACACATCGCGATGCGATGGCGCCCGAGTGGTTCCTGCCCCCCGCGGTGCTCAATTGAACCGCAAGACGTCGGCCGCTTTTTGCTGTTCCACGGCGTCATTTGACGCCGCTCAAACACCGGGTTAGGATCGCCCCTCGCCCGACGCGACGGTTTCAAAAGGCGCGCGGGAGTCGTGGGGCGAGCTGCCAGCTCGCCCTTGAAGGCGGCCCTTCGCTCGAATGGTCAACCGAAGAGCGCGGCTGTGCTTGTCGCAGTCATCCGTCTCTGCGGGATTGAAACCGTCGCCGCTACTCTCTTCTCGCCGGATCCGTTTCCATGAACGCGCTTTCCAAACGCGCTTTAGTCAGCGTCAGCGACAAAACGGGCCTGGATTTGTTCGCCCGTGGACTCGTCGAACTCGGTTTTGAAATCGTTTCGACCGGCGGAACCCGGCGATTCCTGGAGGAAAACGGCCTCCCCGTCATCGATATTTCGACGTACACCGGCTTTCCGGAGATCATGGATGGCCGCGTGAAAACGCTGCATCCCAAAATCCACGGCGCCATTCTCGGACGTCCTGATCTGGCCTCGGATGCCGCCGCCATTCGCGACCATGGGATCGTTCCCTTCGAGGTCGTCGTCTGTAATCTCTATCCGTTCGAAAAAACGGTCGCCCGGCCGAACGTGTCGCTCGAAGAGGCCGTCGAACAAATCGACGTCGGCGGTCCGAGCATGGTCCGTGCTGCCGCGAAGAACCATGCGTACGTTGCGGTCGTGACCGATCCCGAACAATATCTGGCCGTGCTGGCGAATTTACGCGACGGCGGTTTGTCGCCCGAGTTTCGTCGCAAATTGGCGCTCGCGGCCTTCGAGCGGACGGCGACCTACGATCGGGCCATCGCCGACTACCTGAAATCTCAAGTGGCCACAGAAAAAGAAGACGGCCGTTTCCCCGCGCAACTGTCGATTCGGGTGAGCCGCGCCGCTCGACTTCGGTATGGCGAGAATCCGCACCAGGACGCGGCGTTTTACGTCGAGCCCGACGCGCATCCGTCGACTCTAGCGCGGGCCAAAATTCTGCACGGCAAGGAGCTTTCCTACAACAATCTGCTCGACCTCGATGCGGCCCTAGAATTAGCTCGCGAATTCGTCCAGCCGGCGGCAGTCGTCATTAAACACAACAATCCCTGCGGCTGCGCCTTGGGCCAGACGCTTGCGGAGGCGTTCAAAAAGGCGCACGACGGCGACCCGGTCAGCGCGTTCGGCTCGATCGTCGGTTTTAATCGCCCGCTGGACTCCGGCACCGCCGAGTTAATGACCCAGCCCGACCGATTCATCGAAGCGGTCATCGCACCCGAATATGAGCCGGCGGCCTTTGAAATCCTTTCGACGCGTCCGAAGTGGGCCAAAAGCGTGCGGTTGCTAAGTTGTCCGGCCCTGTGCGACCCGCGTCCAGCCAGGTTGGAATACCGCAGCGTCTCGGGCGGGTTACTCGTGCAAAATCACGACAAGGGCGAAATTGACCGTCAAGGCGACCCGCACGGCGAGGAGACGGACAAGGCCGAGTGGCGAGTGGTCACGCG
>CAYWOV010000435.1:0-4243 GCA_964459965.1 uncultured Planctomycetaceae bacterium
GAAGTCGGTATACTGTCGCAAAGGTCGGCCTGGGCGAAGGCGGTACCGATGTTTCGTTGACGGGGATCCACTGTTTGCAGGGGAGGGATGGGGATGGTGCATGTCTTTGGGCCGGAGCGAGAGCGGGAGTTGTTGGCCAGGGGCTTTTCGCGTCGCGACTTTTTCAAAATCGCGTCGTTGATGGGGGCGGGGGTAGGGGCGGCCGCCAGCTTGCCGTTTTTCGGCGAGGCGGCGCTGGCCCAGCTTTCGCAGGTGGGTGAAATTCCGCCCGACGCCGTGCTGATCAACGCCAATGAAAATCCGCTGGGGCCGTGTCCCGAGGCACTGACGGCGACGACGAGCATGGTGAAAGAAGGTGGGCGGTATCACTTTGAAATGACCGACCAGTTTTGCCGCATGCTGGCCGCACAGGAAAACCTGCCGCCCGATCATGTGCAGGCGTTTGCCGGCTCGAGTCCGCCGCTGGCGCAATCGGTGGTGGCCTTCACGTCGCCGTCGAAGAGCTTTGTCACGGGCGATCCCGGTTACGAAGCGGGCGAACGGGCGGCCAAATTCATCGGGGCGAAGGTGCATCGCGTGCCGCTGACGAAATCGTTTGCCCACGATGTCAAAGCGATGGCGACTGCCGACCCGAATGCCGGCCTGATTTACATCTGCAACCCGAACAATCCGACCGGCACGCTGACGCCGGACGCGGACATCGATTGGCTCGTCGACAACATGCCCCGCGGGGCTGTGCTGCTCTTGGACGAGGCGTACGTGCACATCGCGGGCTGCCGCATGCGTTCGGACCTCGTGGCGGCCGGCAAGCCCGTGATCATCTTGCGGACGTTTTCCAAGCTCTACGGCATGGCCGGACTGCGTGTGGGTGCGGCCCTGGCACAACCCAAACTCTTGAATCGTCTCTCCCAGTACAGCCAGGGCATCATGCCCATCACGGGGCTGGCGGCGGCGATGGCCAGCTTGCAGGTTCCCGAACTTGTGCCCACCCGGCGGAAGATCATCGCCGATACGCGGGCCAAGGTGTTTGCGTTCCTCGATCGGAACCGGTTTTCGTATACGCCGTCCGTCTCGAACCATTTCATGCTCGACGTCAAGCAGCCGGGCGAGAATATCGTGAAGGCCATGCGCCCGGAGAAGATCTATATCGGCCGCGTCTGGCCGAGCTGGCCCACCTACTGCCGCATCACGATCGGAACGCCGGAGGAGATGGACAGGTTCCAGTCGGCGTTCTTAAAGGTCATGGCGTAACGCGGCGAACACCTGGTCGACTCGATGCCGCTTGTCCTACTGCATCGAGTTGATCATGTTCTGCTCGTTGACCGCGTTTTGGGTGTTCACCATGTCTTGCATGTTGTTCACCATGTTCTCGGTATTGATGAAGTTCTGAGTGTTCAACGCGTCCTGCTCGTTGTTGAGCATCATCTGATTGTTGATCATGTCCTGAGTGGCGATCTGGTTCTGGATGTCGCTTGTGTCGCTGTAATTGACGGTCCCCGGGTCGTAGGCCGGCGCGTCCGACTGCGGGGTTGGGTTCGGATCGACGGGAAATTGCGACAAGTATTGCTGAATGTACGCGCCCCACGGGCCGGCGGCATTCAGCTGAGCGCGGACTTCCGGCGGCAGCATGACGTGGCTCTGCGTGCCTTGGACAGCTCCGCCAAACGCGTACGGTTGCGCGAAGGGCCACTGATAAGTGACCGCTGGCGCGGACGGCACGGCGACCGGTTGTGAGTTGGCTGCCAAGAGCGGCGTGGCAAAGAGCATCGCTATTGCGAAGATTGTGTGACGCATGGCTTGTCTCCAGCAAAGTGGTGTGACTCAGAGAACACACAATGGCTGGGGCATCTGGCGTGCCAGTGCGTAAATCGGCAGATTTCGGCGATTTTCGGGCTTTTTCACCGCGAAAAGTGATGACAGGCGCCATCAAGATGATGCCTTCGAGCTGACACCGTCAAGAGGATCCCGGCGTCATCACCGCCTGGCTTTCGGAATCACGACTTTCATTGCGGTCAGCTCGTCGGAGAAGGCGGAGATTTTTACGTCGACGAGTCCGCTGTCGCGAGCCGTGTTGATCACGTCCATCTCAGTCGCGTCCGCCGGATTCTTTGAGCCCTTGGTCCTCAGGACCCAGATCGCGCCGTCGCGCTTGAGCGATTTCTGCAGCGTCTTCAGTCGCTTCAGATCGGCCTTGGTCGCGGGGCGGAAGATGACGACGTCCGACTGCGGTTGGATCGAGCCCACAACCACCGACTCGGTCCGCTTGCGAATGTCGCGGAGGAATGCCTGATCATCGAAACCGATGATCGAGACGACGTGCCCCGGCTTGATGCCCAGCTTGTCGAGCAGCGACGGCGGATGCAGAATCTTGTCGGCCAGTTTGGCCGCCTTGTCGCCGACGCGGAGCACGATTTTGTCGTCGGCCCATTTGATCGTCAGCTGGCCGTCCTTCGTGGCGACGTCCCGCACCTCTTTGAGCGGGATCGACAGCTTCAGCTCATCGCGGAGCGTGAGTCCTTTGCCATCCAGGTGCAGCTTGATCCGGTGGGACGCACCCCGATAAGCCGCCTCGCCGACGATTTCAGTTCCCATCGCGAATTGCCCCGGTGGACGCTAGTCGGAAGTACCGTCTTCCAAAATACGTCTTCAAAATACCGTCTTCGAGAATACCGTGGCGTTCGCGATCAAGCCAGAAGCCGCCGGCGTGCTGCCGAGGCCGAGATTCTCAACTCACGAGTTGGAACTTGCCTTGCGCGTTGAGTTCGATGGTCACGCCGTTGGGGCCGACCGTGATGTTCTTGGTGAACGTGTTCCAGGCCGGGTCGGCCTGCAGCACCCAGTTTGTCGAACTCAGCGCGTAAATCGTGGTCGTGAAGCCGACCGGATAATCCTTGAGCGTGGCGGGGTTCATCGTGACGTACTGCAGCTTCGTCGGATTCATGTTGAGGTAGAGCACGGTTTCGTCGCTTATCGGCGTCATGGTCGTGACGTCGCTGGTCGCGAAGTCGCTGATCCTCACGCCGGCGCTGTAACTGGGGTCCTGCCGCGTGTTATTAATCCACAGGGCGTAATTGGTCCCAACGTAGCTATCGAGATTATAGACATCGGACGCGCCGACACCGAGCACGTTGTTCTCGACCACGAATCCGGTCCAGGTGGGACCGTAATACCCGCCTTCCAACAGGGGCCCGTAGGTCACCGTATTCCCGTTGAGGACGAGATTGCTGAACGAGTAGTTAC
This sequence comes from uncultured Planctomycetaceae bacterium, assembly GCA_964459965.1. GTDB lineage: Bacteria > Planctomycetota > Planctomycetia > Planctomycetales > Planctomycetaceae > DASPSM01. Next base: position 3,241 of record CAYWOV010000435.1, read on the forward strand.
CCGCGTAATCCTGGCTGTAGAAAACGGCTCCCGAGTGGGAGAACGTGTTCCCCTGAATGTTGAAATTGCTGAAGCCGGTCGGATATTGCGGATAGAGTCCCAAAATCGAGGTGATCATGGCGTTGTTGTAGTTGCTGAACGTGTCGCCCTGGATGTGCACGTGGCTGGCCACTTCGGAGAACAAAATGCCGTACCAGTTGTTGTCGATCGTCGAACCCTGCACGACGAGTTGGGAGGTCGAGAGTCCCAGATAGACGATCCCGTTTCCGTGCACGGCGCTGGGGTTCGAGCTGTCCTCGATCGTGGAGTTCTGGATGATCGTCTGCTGGGGCGAGCCCAGGTCGAAGTTCTCGAGGCCGTTATACACGTCGTCGCCCGGGGCGCTGCCGCCGATCGTCGTGCCGTTGATCAGTAGGTTGCCCGAAACGCTCACCGCAGAGCCGTTGGTGCCGTAAATGTCGTCGTCGATCAGGGAGACCGACCCGATGTTGAGCCCGCCGGCGTAGACCTCCTCGCCCCGCCAGTTATCGATCGTCGTGTTTTCAATCACGATGTTATTGATGGGGTACGAGCCGTTGAGGCTGATGGCCTTGCTCGTCAGGTCCCAGCCGTCACCGGTCGCCGGAATTCCGCCGACGGTAGAGTTCCCGGTGTAGCCCAGGTTGCCGTCGATATTGAGCGAGTCGAACTGGATGTTGCTGATCGCGCCCGTGGCCGCGGTGGTGTCGATCTGGAACATGCCGAAACGGCTGATCTTCACGTACGATTCGCCGGTGACGTTCCAGGTCGTTTTGGGGTTCTTCAAACCGGGCATGAAGCCGGAAAGAATCGACGCGTTCGGCCCGGCCCCCAAGAACGTGAGATTGCTCGACGTGATCGGAAAGATGGCCGGAAATTGCGAGGGCGCATCGCCCGGTTGCGGCGCCACGTCGTACGTGCCTGCCGGAAAGTAAATCGTTCCACCGCCCACGGCTTCGGCCGCCGCAATGGCCTTGCGAATGGC
>CAYWOV010000436.1:0-4229 GCA_964459965.1 uncultured Planctomycetaceae bacterium
CGGCGCACATACGATCGGACGGGACAAATCCGATATGCAAGGCGACGGTCGAGCAATCGAGCGCTTTGGCGAAATCGGCGATCTCTTTCATTTCCTGAACACGGGCGCTTCGAGTCGACGCCGGGACGAGTCCGACGGTGCGCGCGGTCGTAGGGATGTCAGCGTAGCTGTCTCCCTCAAATCCGCCGAAGACGGCCGTCACACGGATGCCCGCCTTCTCGCAGCGCTCTAAAAACGTCTCCGCCGCCGCCGGCGTTCTGTTGTGTTGATGCGGCGTATGGATCTGAACAGTAGGAACGCCGAGTTCCTGCGCCACCTCGAGATGGACTCCCAAGCCGGCGTCGATCGACGTGAAAACTCCGATCGGCCATTTTTCCATGAAGCAAACCTCGTGTCGTTTCGGTCGATTCGTGGGCGAGTGGTTTCGTTTGACGTCAACGGGAGAGGAGATCGGGAGCGGGCAGGTGAGCGCGCTGCTGAATAATAACCGCGGCCTGCGATGACTGTCGAGCGCCTGGTTAGAGTTCGACGCCCAAGTCGTGCATCAGAAATTTCATGTCGCCCCAGACGTCTTTCTTGGCGGCCGGATTCCGAAGCAGGTAAGCCGGATGATAGGTGCAAAGAACTTTGGCGCGGCCGTAATTGAAGAAGCGGCCACGCAGTTTGCCGATCGAATCCATACCGCCCAGCAGGTTCTTCGCCGCGACACTTCCCAGGCACACAATATATTCGGGATCGACGATCTCGATTTGACCATCGAGATATTCGCGGCAGTTGGCCGCCTCCTCGGGAGCGGGCGTGCGATTGCTGGGAGGCCGGCATCGCAGAATGTTGCAAATGTAGATTTCGGCACGCTTGAGCTGGCAGGCCTCGAGAATGCGGTTGAGCAACTGGCCAGCCGCCCCGACGAAAGGCTCGCCTTGCCGATCTTCGTCGGCCCCTGGGGCCTCGCCGACGAACATGATACGCGCTTCGGGATTGCCGACTCCGAAAACAGTTTGTGTTCGAGTTGTACTCAGTTCGGTGCAACGCGTGCACCGGGCGACTCGCGAGGAGAGAATCTGCAATCTTTCTTCACGCTCGCCGCGCGGCATCGTGGATTGCGGGGCGTTGAAGAGCGACGCGCTCCGAGAGCATGTGGTGGCATTCACGGGCGGCGTCGCCGGCACGCTTTTCGAGTCCGGTCTTGCCGCTACGTTTTTTCGCGATCGGGATGCGATCCGCGTCACGCCGGCCGCGCGAAGACTCGAGAGCTGTTGTGCGGCCGCCCTGCGTGATCCGGACGAAGGGTCACCCGACATGTACGACATCCTGCCGAAGAAATCCGGTCAATTTAGGGGGACACTGGGTCGACGGCACTCATTGGTCGCGACCCGCCGGTTGTGGTACGGGCCGCCCACCAGCGGCGCCACTGATGCTTATCGTAGCCGAACGACTGTTTCGTCAAGGATGTGAGCGCCGACAGGACCTCAGGATTTCGAAAATCGCGGTTCACCATGACAGTGCGCACGTGTGGATTGACGTCGGGCACGCCGGACGGTGATCCGAAAGTCACTCCGTTGGGATACTGCCCAGTGGCCAGCTTGCCGGCGACATCGGGAGGGAGCGGCAAGACGTTTGGATCACCCTTTGTATTTCTGGGATTAAACCCGTACGTGTTGGAATTGTCGACCACGTTGACCGGCACCTCGTGAGTGGTCACGATCGCCTCGATCAGGGCCCTGACGACAGACTCGTCACCGATCTTTTCAAGCATTCTGCCGGCCCTGCGTACGACGTCGTTGTCGGAGTTATGCAGTTCGCGGGCGTACAGCGGGCACGCCGAATTGCGCTGTTGCGGTGTAATGGCGTCCTGCGCATCGACTCGCACGCTTTGCGATGTATCGAACAATGATTGTTCGACGAGAAAATGGATGGGTTCCGACCCCGGAATACGGCTCAAGATTTTGACGTAGAGGGAGCGACGTTCCTCATCCTCGCTTGTCCGCAATATCTTATTGAGCGCCGGGATTGCGTTAGGGTCGCCGATTTTTAAAAGCTGGGTCCGTCCGCGGCGCCTTTTTTCGGGCTCCGTGCTCGAAAGCGCGTTGGACCAGTTCCGCACTCTCTCGGTCCAATCCTGCTCGATCCGTTTGCGCGAATGCAGCTTCTTGAGAATGTCGACTTCCTGCAGAGCGACATAGCGACCCTCAAATTTGACGAACCCGCGCGAGCGCATCTCTTCGTCTCGAGTCCGCCATTTCCCATCGAACCGGGATTCGCCAAGCCCTTGGTGGGCCGCGACGTGGTCGGGCTCGAGCACGAGGATCTTTCGCAGCGTCTCCTCGCGTTGCGGCTTGAGCCCGCGCCCTCGACACCATTCGGCCAGCTTCCACAACGCATCGACTTCCTCGGGCGTGTGTCGCTTGCGGACCTCGAAGTCTTCAACAAGCAGCGGGCGGCGGGAGATCTCGCGAACTTGCGATGCGTCGAGAACGAGATGACCGCCAGTCAGCGTGGTGATGGCAATTGTGGAAGGCCGCCCTCGTTTCACTGACGACTCTCTGTCCGGAAAAACGGGCTTCGAGCCGAGCAAGAACGTCGAGTCCGTCACGCGACCGCGAACAACCCCCCCCGTGTGCAAGGTCAGCGTATCGGCGCGACACACGACGGCCGCGTAGAGTGCCGTACAAGCCAGCACAACCGGCAAAACCTGACCGCTCCGTTTGGCCATTTCAACCCCGTGCCAAATCTCCCCGCGGCATTAACGAGGAACTGTATCCCTTCGTTGTACATTTTCAGCATCGAAAGTCCAATGTCTGCCCACGTCGCCTGGTCTCTAATTCAAAGCTCGGATGTCCGGGGCGGGAGAGCTAATGGGACCGTCATTGTTCGCCCTTTGATGCTGGACTGAGTGCCATGACCCCAGAGAGGCACTAGTTTCCGCCCATTGACGCACGTTAGAATGAATCCTGCACAAGTTCGGTTGGATTTGTTGAATTGGACAGGAAAGCATGTCGCGACGCTCTATCACGCTCGGTGCCCTCGTTTTGATCTGCGGTTTCGGCGGCAACCTCTTCGGGCAAGGGTCACTGAGAACCCAGCTGCCCAGTGACGTGATGCTAGGCCGTCTGGGGTTGCAACGCGCTTGGTGGGCTCAGGCGTCGATCGATCCTTTGCAGGACCGCGTGAGATATTTTATCTCGGACGAACAAGTGACCATCGTGCAGACGACCACTGGGCTGGTGTCGGCGTTAGACAACGCCAACGGACATCGCCTTTGGTCCGTTCAAGTCGGCGATACGCACGAAGTGCGGTTTGCGCCCGTCACAAATGAGCGGCTTGTGCTGGTCATCAGTGGGACCACAATGTACGGTCTCGACAAGAGAAACGGCAATGTCGCCTGGCAGGTCGCTGTTCCGACGGCTGCTTCGGCGTCGCCCGGCATGGATGAAATGCGGGCCTACGTCGGCTCGGTGAGCGGCGCCGTTTATGCGTTCGATCTGAAGTTTCTCGATCAGCTCTCGAAGGATCCCCGTCTCGCCAACGATGCGTTCAAATCTTTGAAATGGCAGTATAAAACCGGTTCGAGGATTATGTTCCCGCCGATCAGCACGGGAAATGTCGTCGTCGTCGCCAGTACCGACGCGTCGATTTATGGATTCATGGCCAAGGACCGCAAGCTGAAATTTCAATTCGAAACAGATCAGCCGCTCTCCGCGCCGATCACGCAAGTTGGACGTTTGATTTTCCTCGCGACGGCGGACCGCAAGGCCTATTGCCTCGACGCCGAAACCGGGGCCATCAAGTGGGAACTGCTTTCGGGCCTGAACCTCCGCCAGGCTCCTCGAGTCGTCGGCGATCATGTCTTCGTGCGTCCTGAAGGATATGGGTTGCGCTGCCTGTCTTTGTCGAAGGCAGCCCAAATTTGGTCGAACCGACAAGCCGTGAGTTTTCTCGCCGCAACACCGGCCGTCGTGTATGCGTCCGACAGTCTGGGGAACGTGCTGCTCCTGGATCAAAAGGACGGCCATCAGATCGGCGCCTTTTCCATGCGGCAGTTCCCGATCCGTATTGCCAACGATCGGACCGACCGTCTCTATTTCGCGTCGGAGCGGGGACTGGTGGTCTGTGTCCGAGAACGAGAGCGCGACTTCCCCTTGTACCACAAGAGTCCTGAGAAGAAGGCCATCCTGCCTGACGTCGCTCCTGACGAACCGGGGGCAAAGGCAGCCCCGGCGACGAAAAAA
>CAYWOV010000437.1:0-4226 GCA_964459965.1 uncultured Planctomycetaceae bacterium
TGATACGGCGACCACCGAGATCTACTCTCTTTCCCTACACGACGCTCTTCCGATCGCGACGGGACGTGCGGCAGACAATCCGACATCCGACGATCCCGCCGTCATCCTCCGCGGGGTGGATGGCAAGACCGTCCAACTCACGCGCAGCGAATTGCAGAAACTGCCCCGCACGGAACTGGAAGCGGTCGATCACCGCGGTCACAAAAGCCGGTATTCGGGCGTTGCGCTACGCGAGCTTTTGAACAAGCTCAAAGTGCCACGCGGTGAAGCCGTTCGTGGCGAATGGATGCGTGCGTTCGTAGAGGTCGAGGCTACCGACGATTATCGGGCCATCTTCGCACTTCCCGAGCTTGATCCAGGTTTTACCGACCGAACGATCATCCTGGCCGACACGCGCGACGGCCATCCCTTGGAAAAGTACAAAGGGCCCTTTCAGGTCGTTGTGCCGGGGGAAAAACGGCAGGCTCGCTGGGTGCGAATGGTGAAAGAGATTCGCCTCGTTGACAGCCGATTGCTGGAGAAGCCGGCCGAACCAAAGAATCGCTAGTGCCGCCAGCACTTCCGTGTTGCGAGGAAAGCCTGATATTTATCGATGGCTTTCGCCTGGCATCCCTTCATCTGGATCTTGAGGGGAAGCGTTCTGGCAGCGTCGAGCGAGCCGACAAGAGCCCACAGGCGGCGATGATCGCCTTTCTCGAGATCGGAAAAAGAACAACGCTCTGCCACTGATAGGGGTGGCAGAGCGCGGATTGAATCAGCTGCAGAATCGGCCGCAAAGACACCGCTCAGCGGGCACGGCAGCTGCTCTGCACATGGCAGCACAAGGTCTCCAGGTGGCAGCCTGAATGTCCACAGATTTGGTGCTCATGGCCACATTTCTCGTGGCATTTCTGGTCGTGGCACTTTTCCCCCTCGCCATTGGGGTGATGATGCTTCTCGCCCTTCTCGTCCTTGTAGCCGTTTTCTCCCGTCGCTCCGTCGGAAACTCCCAGGCCGCGGATTTCGAGGCCGTTCGAGTCTGACATCAAAGTCATTCCACCCAGACCGAGCTTGGTCAAGGATTGGTTTGAAAGCCGACCCTCGCCCGCCATTGCGGTCACCGCCGACAGCCCCAGAATTGCAGCGCATCCGATAAGCAATTTCATTGAACCAGCCTCCAGGCAAACAGATGTGACTTCGACTCTCGCACGACAGCCACAACAGACTACGCATCTCGTCTAATCTGTGTCAACTTCTCATGTTGGCAGAGACGACTCCGGAAGTTCCGAAACCTACCGCGTGCCCCGACACTGTGCGACGTCGCGCGTCCGTCAGTGTTCGTTCGCCGCCGCGAGCCAAGATTGAGTGTGGCAAAGACGCCCGATGCGAAGATCAGGACCAGTCCAATCGCGATCGGCTTCATATGCTCTTCCGCGATGCCATAGACGGCCGTCAAGACGCCGCTGATCGCCAAAGTGGTTGCCGCCGCGAATGGGAATTTTCGCATGGCTCGTTTTCCCCGGGAGATTTGCACTCGTATCTAGGACACGCGGATCACAAGATTATTCCCCGAACGGAACACATCTCCGGGAAAGAGCAGAGTGAGATTACGACAAGTCGTTCGTGGGTATGTACTTATTAAACATCTCCGCATAGTCCTCCCGGACCGGGCTGAACACATCGAGTACGACCGCTGGACCGCCTACTGCCACGGCTTTGTGGGGCACGTTTGGAGGGATCAGGAACATCGAGCCGGCCTCGCACAAGCGGCGCTCGTCGCCGATGGTCAGCTCGATCTTACCTTTGAGCAGCATGCCCCCCTGTTCGTGCGGATGGCTATGCAGCGGCACGATGGCCCCCTCGTCCATCTCCAGATACGAAAGCATCAGGTGCTCACCGTAGGGCGTCCGCATCCGGCAGCCGGGGACGGCTTCGATCGGCTGAATTTTGGTAATATCGATGAATGGCATTGGGCATCTCGAATTCAATGGGGGACGCGCAGTGCAGGAGTGATGGCGCGACTCGAAGTCCAGCCATGTTCGGTTCGCCTGTCATGTCTCACAGCTTGAGAGCGAGTATAACGGTCCGGCACAGTCTGAAATATGTGCGACTCGCCGTTTTTGTGTTCGAACCGCGTCTATCGACTCTCCCCCCGTTTTGAGAACCCTGCCCAGCCGAAGCTTCGGAGAGTACAATAGTTGGAGCGATAGACCTTGATGCAGTACGACAATTTCCGGCTCGACCGGGCGCAATCGAAGCGATATTATTCCCCTGCCCGCGGCCGGCCCACGGTGAAGGCTACGGAAACAGCCATCCGGCCCGAATCGTAGGTCTCCAAGCCGGCTGCCCGTTGGTCTCCAAACGGCCATCCGTTGGTTTCCACACGGTGGCGCCCAAATGTAACAAGCCCGACCCTCGAGCAGGTCCCTGACAGGGCCTGCCGAAACTGAACTTGCTGGAGCAGGCGGACCGACCGTCCGACCCTCGACGATTGCCGACCATGGATCCCCGATTTATCCGCAATTTCTCCATCGTGGCCCATATCGACCACGGGAAGAGCACGCTGGCCGACCAATTGCTGCTCAAAAGCGGCACCATTACGGTGCGCGAGTTTCGCGACCAGGTGCTCGACGACCTGGAAATCGAGCGCGACCGCGGCATCACAGTGAAGGCACGAGCCGTCGCCATTCACTACACGCTCGACGGGCAGGAGTACGAACTCAATCTTATCGACACCCCGGGACACGTGGACTTTCATTATGAGGTCTCGCGCAGCCTGGCTGCCTGCGAAGGAGCCCTGCTGCTCGTCGATGCCTTTCAGGGGGTGCAGGCCCAGACGGTGGCCAACGCCTACGCGGCGATCAACGGCAATCTGGCGGTAATTCCAGTCGTAAACAAGATCGATCTCCCCGTTACGCGCATCGACGAAGTGCTCGAGGAAATCGAAACGGTGGTTGGTCTCGACGCCACCGAGGCCCTGATGGTGAGCGCGAAGCAGGGAACGGGCATTGACGAAGTTTTCCGCGAGATCATCAAAAAGGTCCCACCCCCAAAAGGCAGCCCGACTGCCCCCTTGCGGGCACTGGTTTTCGACGGCAAGTACGACACGTATCGTGGTGTGATCACTTACGTCCGAGTCAGGGAGGGAACTCTTCAGACCGGCAAAAAAATGCGATTCATGCGGACGGGGACCTCGCACGAGATTCTCGAACTCGGCCAATTTCGCCCCAACATGGTCGCTTGCCAGTCGTTGGGTCCGGGCCAAGTCGGTTACATCATCACGGGCGAGAAAGAGTTGGGCCTGGTGCACGTAGGGGATACGGTGACCGATCCGCAGAATCCCGCCACCGAGGCTCTTCCCGGTTATCAGCAGCCGCAGCAAATGGTGTTTTGCGGCATGTATCCTATCGACGCGACCGATTTCGAGAATCTTCGCGAAGAACTTCAGAAGCTCAGCCTCAACGACGCCAGCTTCTCATACGTTCCGGAAACGAGCGATGCCTTGGGCTTTGGTTTCCGCTGCGGATTTCTCGGGCTCTTGCACATGGAGGTCATCCAACAGCGGCTTGAGATCGAGCAGAACATCGATCTCATTCAGACGGCGCCCAACGTCACGTATCAAATTCTCACGCCGACCAGCGAACTTCTGACGATCGACAATCCGCAGATGGTTCCCGATGCCGGGCAGATTCAGGAGTTTCGCGAACCCATCGCGAAGATCAATTTCATCGTGCCTACCGACGGCATCGGCGCGATCATGAAACTGTGCGAGGATCGCCGGGGCATTTACAAGGGCACCGAATATCTCGGGCCCAAACGGGCCCAGTTGATCTACGAGCTGCCGCTCGCCGAGATCATCTTCGATATGTACGACAAGCTGAAGAGCGTGACCCGCGGTTATGGCACCATGGACTACGAAGTGATTGGCTTCCGACCGGCCGATTTGATCAAGCTCGACGTTCTCGTGAAGGGAAACCGGGTCGATGCCCTGTCGACGATCGTGCACCGCTCCAACGCCGACAAGCGGGGCCGAGCGCTGGTGAAACGACTCAAAGGCGAAATCTCGAAGCATCAATTCGAGATTCCGCTACAGGCAGCGATCGGTTCTCGCGTCATTGCCCGCGAAACGATCTCGGCAATGCGGAAGAACGTCACTGCCAAGTGCTATGGCGGCGACATCACCCGAAAGCGGAAGCTGCTGCAAAAACAGCGCGAAGGCAAAAAGCGAATGAAGCAGTTCGGCGAGG
>CAYWOV010000438.1:0-4215 GCA_964459965.1 uncultured Planctomycetaceae bacterium
ACGTCGGATGACGAAACGAAGGGCAATCCGGTTCCACTGGAAGGCCCGTTGACGAGTAAGCCGACGTGCGGAAACACTTCGCGGTGTTTCCGTACGTCGGCTTTTTTTATGGATCAATCCATGAGTGCGATGGCTCAGATCGAGCAGGCACAAGAGTCGGCAGAGGCGTCGGCGTATTCGCATGAGCTCGTTTTCGGACTCAACCCTGGCACTTGAAAACTGTACTTGAAACAGAGACCAACCATGCCGAACGCCGAACACGAGGGATTTATGCGCCGGGCCATCGAGCTGTCGGCGCTCGCCGGTCTGGAGTATGGCACGGGCGGACCGTTTGGAGCCGTCGTCGTCAAGGATAACAAGATCGTCGCCGAGGGGATGAATCGAGTGATCGCCAGCCACGATCCGACCTGGCACGGCGAGATCGAGGCCATCCGACTGGCGTGCGTCACGTTGCAGACCAGCAGTTTGAAGGGATGCACCTTGTACACGACCAGCGAACCGTGCGCGATGTGCGTCGCCGCTTCGTACTGGGCCGGAATCGAACACATTTACTTCAGTGCGACAGTAGAAGACACGCTCGAGTACGGCAAATTCGACAATCGGTTCGTCAACCGCGAACTGGCCCTGCCAGCCGAGCAGCGCCAAATTCCCCTGACGCGGATGCTGCCCGAAGGAGCCGTCGAGATCTGGAAGAAGTACAACGCCCGGCAATCTTGTGCGAACGTTTAGCTTTCACGTTACGCCGGGCGAATGCTGAGCGAAGGTCCGGTTTGGAAAATACTCATGAACCCCGCAATCGCCGATTCCGCTCCTCCTATTCTGGAAGTCCGCCGTGCGCGGGCCTCCTCGGTGATCGTGCAGCGCATTCCGCTTGACGCGACGGAAGTCTTCTTGCAATGGCAGCGCAGCACCAGTGCTGCGGCGGCGGAGTTCCCCGGCTACCAGACGACCGAAATCTATCCGCCGCCGCCAGGGACGCCGCCGGAGTGGGTCGCCGTCGTTCACTTTGACGACGCGAAGACTTTGCGGGGTTGGCTCGATTCGCGGCAGCGCGCCGAGCGGATCGCCAATCTCCCTCCTGAAATCAAGGACTTCCAGTTGAAGATGTTGCCGACCGGATTCGGCTCCTGGTTTGCCGGGCTGCCCGGAGGCGGCGAGCCTTTCCCGCATTGGAAGATGTTCCTGGCCGTGCTCGTGGGGCTCTATCCGACGGTCATGTTGCTCATCTTTTTCTTGTCGCCGTACACGGCGCGCTATGGCGTGGCCGTCGCCATGTTGATCGGCAACGCGGCCAGCGTGGCGTTTCTGGAATGGTGGGGGATGCCGATCCTCAACCGATTACTCGGCCCCTGGCTCCGCGCGAACGGCAAGGCGGGCAGGACCGTCTCGCTTGTCGGCCTGGTCCTGATGCTCGTCGCATTAGGCGGGATGACGTTCCTGTTCCACGTGATCAAGAAGGCAGTCGAAGCATCTGTTCTCATCTCGTAGGAGGTTTGATAATCATGGTCAATATCGCTCAAGTTCCCAATCCCGTACCGAAATTCCTGAGCCTGGTCGTTGCCGAGGAGAAGCCGGCAAGCGCTCGCGCCATCGCCGAACACGCGGCGCTCGCCCTGAACGCGTCCATGCTGACGCTTTACGATCAGGCGCTGGAGACCTACAAGCGGAACCTGCTCGACCGGGTGCCGATCATCCTGGCTCTTTTCAGCGGCCAGGGGGGCAATATGATGCTGTTTCGGCCCGGTCAGGAACCCCTGGTCGCTGAGCCCGTGCCGATCATCTATCAGCTCGCCAAGTCGATCGGCCACAGCAGTATGGCCATTTACCAAATCCTGGCTCCCCATCTGGCGAAACCCGCGGCGAACCAATCGTGGCGCGGTCCGCTCCACGTTTACCGGACGCAGAACCAGCTGGCCCTCGACGGTCTCGACGCGCTCGATCTTTCCGCGGACGACCGCTCCACCCTCCGCGCCATCCTCGAACGCAACAAAACATTCATGGACGAATGTCTCGCCAAGGGAACGTACACGTATGAGGAACTCGAGCACTACGTCCGCGGGGTTGCCCCGTACTCGGTGAAATCCATCGGTCTCGCAGCTCCCGCCCAGGTTGGGCACTGGATGAAGGTCGTCGAAGGCTGGAAAAAGATGTTGGGCACGGACTGGGAGCGCACCTATGCGGTCAGCAACACGCTGTACGTGGCGCGTCAGAACAACATCCTGTTCACCGTCCTGGCTCAGTTCATGGGGATGGAGGCGATGGGAGACAGGCTCCTTTTAATCGAGACGGCCGAGTTCACGACCACTCCCGAAAAAATGCTCGACGTGCTCACGCGCATCGTCTCCGATCGGGGGATCGGAATGGTATTCTTCAAGGATTATTTCCTCATGGATGCCGAGCTACTGGGAAGTGGGGGACGCAAGGCGATCGAGAAAGAAGCAACGAAGCGGGGCATGAAGCCCTTGCTACCCCCGCTCGCGCCCTTTTACTGCAACGATTGGCCGTGGAAGACGGACCCGACGAAGGGGAAGGGGCCTTCCACTCTTGAGGAGATCAATCGCGATCCAGAGAATAATGGCCGTCCTAAGCCAATCCCGCAAATCATCCCCGGATAAGTGGTCTGCCGCCTGCCGAGTTTGACGCCGAAAAAAGTTCAAATCCCGCCAACAGTCGCTTCGGCAACAATTGGCGGGATTTGTGTTCGAATGAGTAAAGATTTGTTTCTTGGCCCGTCGGTCAACTTCACGCCGAGCACGACGCAATCGCGTGACCAGACTGTCTCAACAAATCAGTCGATCGAAATCGAAACGACGAATCCACGGAGTCGACCATGCTAGCTCGTTGCCGTCAAATGTTGACAGTGCTGGCGGTCCTTTCCTTCTGGCCCCTCACGGGGCCTGCGTTTGGGCAGCAAGAGAAGACCGATCCGCTGCCGTCCTGGAATGAACGCCCCGCGAAGAAGGCGATCCTGGAGTTCGTGCGCGTTACCACCGACAAGGCAAGCGCGAAATATGTGCCGCCCGAGCAGCGAATTGCCACTTTCGACCAGGATGGCACGCTGTGGGTGGAGCACCCGATGTATGCGCAAGTGATGTATTGCCTCGACCGCGTCGGCGCGCTCGCCAAGCAGAAGTTGGAATTCTGGAAACGCGAGCCCTTCAAGACGGTCCTCTCAGGTGATCGGCGCGCAATTGCGAAGCTGTCCCTGAAAGACCTCGAAGAGATCGCGGGCGCGACTCTCTCGGGCACCACCGTCGAGGAATTCAACGCTAACGTGAAGCAATGGTTGAAAACCGCTAAACACTCTCGCTGGAAGCGACCCTACACCGACCTGACATACCAGCCGATGCGGGAAGTGCTGATTTACTTCCGCGCCAACGGCTTCAAAACCTACATCGTGACCGGGGGCGGCCAGGACTTCGTACGGGTCTACGCCGAGCAAGTGTACGGAATTCCGCCCGAGCAGGTGGTCGGCAGCGTGGGCGGGACGAAGTTCAGTTACGCCAAGGACGGACGGCCGATCCTCATTAAAGAGCCCAAGCTGCTGTTGAATGACAACAATGGAGGCAAGGCGGAAAAGATCCACATGATGATCGGCCGCCGCCCATATGCGGCTTTCGGCAACTCGGCGGGCGACCGGCAGATGTTGGAGTACACCGGGGCTGGCAACGGCGCACGCCTACTCATGCTGGTGCTGCACGACGACGCGAAACGCGAGTACGCCTACGGTCCCGCCCAGGGGTTGCCGAATACCAAGATCGGCACCTTTCCACAGGCCTTGTACGACGAAGCCCGGCATCGCGGCTGGTTTGTAATCAGCATGAAGAGCGGTTGGAATCGCGTGTTTTCCTTCGACGAATAGCGTTCTCTTTTGCGACTCGACTTCATTTTCCTGAGACTCACGACAGACTTCCGCGGGCACGGCTCTGACTTATTCTCCCACGTTTGTGCTGGCCGTTTCGGGAGCCTTTTCGCCCGGCCGACCCATCGCCGGATCGCTCGTGCTCCATCTGCCGCTTTCGACGCGGCCTGCGTAACGCTTGACGCATTCCCCGGCAGCATACTTAAGCCGGCAACCGAAATCGTACCATCCAGAAGATTTCTGCGTCGGGATCGTGAGCGTTGCCGTCTCGTTCGGCTTGAGCACGCGCGACTGCGATGGGTTCCCGTAAGCGTGATCGCGGATCTCGAGCGTCACGCTGGCCCGATCGGCGT
>CAYWOV010000439.1:0-4214 GCA_964459965.1 uncultured Planctomycetaceae bacterium
CGTTAGGCGTGTCCTTTGCCTTTGCCGCCGCGTCAAGCGACTCACTTTTGATCCCGGCCATAATCTCCGCGGTGGACATTTTGGTAATCACAACGCGGCCATCCGGTCCCTTATGTTGAACAAACCAGGTCTTATTGGAAACAGGGATTTTGGCGGCCGCACGAGCGGCGTCTTCGGCGGAGCTGAGTCGCCCTCCGGCTGGCGGTTGTTTACCGGCCTGAGTCAGGGCCGCCCCGGGTCCACGCGTGGACTGCATCCGTGCGCCGCCGACCGATGAGGCGGCCGCCACGGCCGAACTGATGACAGGCGTTTCGCCTCCCGCCGTTTCGATAAAGGTCAATGCCGGATTGGCCACACCTAACCCACCCAAATCCCGGATAATCTCTGCACAATCAGAGTAGCGGTGATTGGGGTCCTTCATCAGCATTTTGTCGATCATCAGATCGAGGCGCTCGGGAATCTGCGGGTTGAGTTTCTTGGCGTGCGTGAAGGTGCCTTTTTCCTTGGCCACAATCAGCTCGAGCGTATTTTCACCCGTGAACGGAAGTTTGCCCGTCAGGAAGTAATACAGAGTGCTCCCGAGGGCATAAATGTCGGTCCGCTTGTCGACGTGCTTGGCGTTGCGCGCCTGCTCGGGAGCCATATAAAGCGGAGTGCCGAGGCCCGTTCCGCTTTGCGTCATCGACACATCCTCGTCGATGGCCTTGGCCAATCCAAAGTCAGCCACTTTAACGACACCCTTGCTCGTCACCAGGATGTTGTCGGGCTTGATGTCGCGGTGGATCATGTTCTGGTCGTGCGCGTGCTTGAGTGCGTCGGCACAGACCAAGGTGACATGGAGAGCGTCTCCGACGTTCAGCTGTTTCAGCTCGTTCATCCAGCCCTGCATGCTACGGCCGTCGATAAACTCAATCGCCGCGTAATTGACCCCGCTCGCCGAGTCGGCCGCATAAACCTGAACCACATTCGGATGCTGCAGTCGGGCCATTGAGCGGGCTTCTCGCAGGAAACGTTTGACGAAATCCTGCTTCTTCGCGAACTCAGGCGAGAGAGTTTTGAGGGCCACCTTGCGGTCGAGGCTGACCTGCGTGGCCAGGAAGACCGTCCCCATGCCGCCTTGGCCGAGCTTCTTTTCGATGCGAAAGTCGCCGACTTGGCTGACCTTCTTCGGCTTCTTTACCTCGCCGTCCCCGCTCGCCGGTTTCCCCCCACTTCCCTTCGAACCAGAGGGTACTGATCCCGATCCTCCAGGCGCCGCTGCAACGACCGGAGTGGGCGTAGATGCCGGTTTGGCGGAGGATGCAGGGCGCGGCGGCGACACGTTCGTGTCCCCTAAATCGTCAGAATCGCTGGGCACGTTGGTCTCTGCCAAAGCGTCCGATGTTTTTTTATCAGAGGCGGGTGGGCGACGAGGATTGCCGGAGGCCATAGAAGTCCCTCACTCTTCGCGTATTAACTGAGGGAGCAGCACGCGGAGCGTCTCGCGCTATTATGCGAAACGCGGCCGCACTTAGCAATTAAATTCTGCCCGACCGAGCGTCAAAAACCGGACGAAAACCGTAGTCTTGCCCTCCAAAATGGCGCTTGCGCCGAAACGGGTAAAAATACCTATCGAGTGGCGCGATCGGAGGATAAAGAAAGTCGATCGGCCGTTTGGCCCCGGCGCAGGTCGAAAAAATGCAAACCTCGCTAAACTGAGCGGGGTTGGGCATGTGAACAGGCCGCCCCGAACTCGGCCTCGTTTTGCCAAGTCGGGGGCAGCTCTTGGACGTGCGGAAACATGCTGGCAAGGCCGACCAACATGTCAAAAGGATCGATTGGCCAATCAATGAATCGGACGCCTTCGATGGGTGCGCATCGCCAGATCTTGATCGGAACGCTAGGCATGGTTGCCCTCTTGTCTGGGTCTGCGTCAGTCTCGGCAAGCAACGGGGCGCGTCAGTATCTCAAGAGGCCAGCGGGTTGGTTTGCGGGAGCCGAAGCGAAACAAATCGCGGTGAACATCCTCTCGTATCAGTCCGATCTGGGCGGCTGGCCGAAAAATGTCAACACGACTGAAATGCCGTTTTCGGGCAAGCGCGGCGAGTTGAAACCGACCTTCGACAACGGTGCGACGACCGACGAACTCCGGTTTCTGGCCCGAATTTTTGACGCCACAAGAGATGAGAACTACCGGGCCGCCTTCGAGCGCGGCCTGGACTACATCCTCAAAGCACAGTACGCCAACGGCGGATGGCCGCAATATTACCCGCCTGGCAGCAAGTATCCCCGCTATATCACATTCAATGATGACGCCATGGTGCGGCTGATGGAGTTCCTGCGCGAGGTCGATCGTTCGACGGTTTACGAATTCGTGGGAAGACAGAAGCGCTCCGCCGGAATGGCGGCCTTCGATCGCGGCATCCAATGCATTCTCAAGTGCCAGGTCAAAGTCGACGGCAAGTTGACGGCCTGGTGTGCCCAACATGACGAAAATGACTTCAGCCCCAGACGCGCGCGTTCGTACGAACTACCGAGCCTCAGCGGGGGCGAATCCGTCGGAATCGTTCGCTTATTGATGAGCCTCGATTCGCCAAGTCCTCAAGTGATTCGGGCGGTCCAAGCGGCCGTCGCGTGGTTCAAAGAGGCCGAGTTGCACGGGATTCGCCAAGAAGTACGGCCGGACGCAAAATCGCCCAAAGGCACAAATAAAGTGGTCGTCAACGACCCCGGGGCTCCGCCGATGTGGGCTCGATTTTACGAAATTGGCACCAATCGGACGATCTTTGCGGACCGCGACGGAGTGGCGAAGCATGACCTTGCGGAAATCGGCTACGAACGCCGCAACGGCTACGCGTGGCTCGGCTATTGGCCCCAACATCTCTTGGCGACCGAGTATCCGGTCTGGCTGAAAAAGTGGGCGGTTCAAGCGAGTGTTCCCTAACCATTGACCAGTGGCACGCAGCAAGAATTCTTAGAGCGGCTGCACAATTGATCGTGAACCCGATTGCCAATCCGGCGCATAATAGAAGTTGGGGGCGACGATTCGAAACTTCGATGTGCCTTGCCACAGGTCCACGGTCGCATCGGCTTTCTCAAGCCTGTGTCGCATCAAATCTGCGAGTCGTCTAAAATGCGAATGATGCACCAAACGGAAGGCGCGTGCCGGAGCCGCTGGATCGCGGTCAGCTTCCTGATCGGGGCCTTCGTCACAACGGCGGCCCCTGTCGGTGCTTGGGACCGGCCCTCCGTCGGACCAGCTGCCAAAAACGCGTCGGTCCGGCGTCTCGAAGCGGTTCAAGCCGAGCTGGACACGGCTCAGAAACAGCACTTGGCCGAGCAGGTCGTGACACGCCAAGGATTTTCTGACCTCGGTCTCAGCGAGGATGCTCGGCACTGCCGCGAACTCGCGGCGCCGATGGAGCGATCCCTTTCTCGGGTCGTCAAGTTGCCCAAGGAAGTGCAGCCGGAAATCTCGGCGTCACTTCCCGAAAACGAGTTCAAGCTGCGCGTTTCGTTTCGACAAAGCCAGGAGAAATACGCCTCGAATTTGTACGTCCTCTGCCGCAAGGCATTGCGGGCCGGCTATCCCAGCTACGCATTCCAAATCTTGGAAGAGGTCGTTCGACAAAATCCCGATCACGCCATCGCCCGCAAGATCTTGGGCTTCAAGCTTCGCAGCAAAGAGTGGGTCACGCCATTTGCCAATGAGCAAATGGAGAAAGGCAACGTCTGGGATGAGACGTTCGGCTGGCTGCCCAAGGACCATCTGGCCAAATACAAGGCCGGCAAACGGTGGTGCAACGGCCGCTGGATGTCGGCGGATCAAGAAGCGGAGATCTGCCGCGACTTTCGCCATGCCTGGCAGGTCCGCACCGACCACTACCTTGTTCGTACGAATTACAGCCTCGAGCGCGGCGTCGAGATCGCGAAAAAGCTCGAGCAGTTTCACGACTTCTTCATGCAGACGTTCGCAGCCTTCTTCAGCACGCCCGACCAGATGACGAAACTGTTTCAGACGACTGGTTCGAACTCCAGCCTGCAAAGCCGTATCCGCCCTTACCGGGTGGATTATTTTCGGACTCGCGACGAATACGTGCAGCGGCTGATCAAGAAAGTTCCGCAAATCCGGATAACGAACGGCCTCTACTTCACGGCCGACCGCGTGGCTTACTTCTACTACGACCCGCAGATGCCCAATCAGGACACGCTGTTCCACGAGGCGACGCACCAGT
>CAYWOV010000440.1:0-4184 GCA_964459965.1 uncultured Planctomycetaceae bacterium
GCGTGCCTTCAATCTGCATGTTCGCGGCCCCCGGCCGGTTGTGATACAGGATCAGGCCATTCGGATAATGATAGGCCAGGTACCGGCCGTCCTTGTCGTCGTGGTAGATCACTTCTGCGGGCTGCAACTCGCGCACGTCGCAGATGAAAGTGGCTCCGCCGAAGTGATGGGCGCCCCAGTCGGTCATGCCGCCGCCCGAGTAGTCGCTGAAAGACCGCCAACTCTTTCCGTTGATTGAATAACTGCCGCTGCAACGGTTCGGATTGTAGGGAGCCCAAGGAGCCGGTCCGAGCCACATGTCCCAATCGATCTTCTCAGTCATCTGCTCGGGAGGAAGGTTGCACAGCTTGGGGAGCGGTCCGACACTCACGTTGATCGATTTGATCGTGCCCAACTCGCCTGCCCAGGCCGGATCGACGTATTTCCGATAATCCTCCAGCACGCGCTGACTTCCGCCGGAGACAATCCGGCCGTAACGCCGCGCGGCGGCAATCATCTGCGGACCCTCCCGCAGGGTGAGCGTTTCCGGCTTTTGGCAAAAGACGTCCTTGCCGTTGCGGCAGGCCTCGACGGTGATGATCGCATGCCAGTGGTCGGGTGTCGCAATGTGGACTGCGTCGATATCGGGCCGCGCGAGCAATTCGCGAAAGTCGTTGTACGTGCGGCAGTCTTTATTGCCATAGTGCTGATCGATCGCGGCTTTCGACCTCTGGCGGACTTCGTCACGCACGTCGCACATGGCCACGTATTGGACGTCTTTCCGTTCGAGATAACCCCACTGATCGCCGCGGCCCATGTTTCCAATGCCGATGCCGCCCATCACGATGCGATCACTCGCAGGGGGTCGCTCGCTGTTGCCCAGCGCGCTCGAAGTAATGATAAAGGGCACGCCAAACGCGGCGCCCGTCGTCTTCAAGAAATCACGGCGTGTGGGTCGCTTGGTCGCGCTCATCAGCGAAAACCCCTTTGATTGATGGTAGGCGTCACGGAGCGGACGCTTGCGTCACAATCCTACGCGACAGTTTAACGCTGCCGTTTCGGGTTGTCGCAGCTCGGGAACGAATTTAGGCGATCAATTCGTGCACCAGGTTGCCGTGCACGTCGGTGAGGCGGAAGTCGCGGCCGGCGAAGCGGTAGGTCAGTTTTTTGTGATCGAGTCCCATCAGGTGCAACATGGTGGCGTGCAAATCGTGCACGTGCACTTTTTTCTCCACGGCCTGAAATCCACATTCGTCCGTGGCCCCGTGGATATATCCGCCCTTGGCTCCGCCGCCGGCCATCCACACGGTAAAGCCATAGTGATTGTGGTCGCGCCCATTGATCTTGCCGGCATTGGCGCCCTTCTGTGGCAGTTCGACCGTCGGCGTGCGGCCGAACTCTCCTCCGCAGATGACCAGAGTTTCGTCGAGCAGCCGGCGCTGCTTCAGGTCGGTCAACAACGCGCTCAGCGCTTTGGAGATTTGCCCGGCGAGATCGGCATGCCGCTCCTTGAGGTCGTCGTGGCTGTCCCACGGCTGGCCCTGTCCGTGCCAGACTTGGACATAGCGAACGCCGCGTTCGACGAGCCGGCGGGCGATGAGCAGTTGCCGTGCTTCGATGTTTGATCCGTAAGCCTCCAGAATGTGCTTGGGTTCCCGCTCGACATCGAAGGCGTCGGTGGCCTCCATCTGCATTCGATAGGCCAGCTCGAATGACTGAATGCGGGCCTGCAACGCGCTTTCGTTTTGCCGTTGTTCCGCGTGACGACGGTTCATTTGCTGAATCAAATCCAGCTGACGGCGCTGCTCTTTCGACGTGATTGTGCGGTTGCGGATGTTGGCAATCAGCTTGTCGACTTGCGTGAACTGCGTGTCGACGTACGTCCCCTGGAAGCTGCCGGGCAAAAACGCTGATTGCCAGTTTTCCGTGTCTTTGATCGGGTAGCCGCGCGGACAAAGGACGACGAACGCCGGCAGGTTCTGGTTCTCGGTGCCCAATCCGTACGTGATCCACGAGCCAACGCTGGGCCGCGGCAACGTGGGGTCGCCGCAGTTCATGAGCATCAAAGACGGCTCGTGATTCGGCACATCCGCGTGCATCGAGCGAATGACACACAGATCGTCGGCGTGTTTGCCGAGATGCGAAAAGATGTCGCTGATTTCGATGCCGCTTTGTCCATACTTCTTGAACTTGTACGGAGAAGGAAATGCGGCACCCGTCTTGCGCTCGGTGCGCAGATTCTCGTTCGGCAGCGATCTGCCCGCGTATTTCGCCAAAATTGGCTTAGGGTCAAACGTGTCGACGTGTGACGGTCCGCCATTCAAGAAGACATGAATAATGTGCTTGGCTCTGGCGGGAAACTGCGGAGGCTTTGGCGAAAGCGGATTCTCAAATTGGCTCGACGCGGCCTGCGTTTCGCCGAAGAGCGAGGCGAGGCCGAACATGCCGAGTCCCATGCCGGACCGGACCAGCATCTCGCGACGCGTGCAAAACGCGCCGTCGGTTTGCGCAGCGATGGTTCTCAACATCCGATCAACCATGATGATTTTCCCGAAGTCGACTCACACGTCCGCACATGTGCCAAATCAATCCACAAAAACAAACTCGTTGGATACGAGCAGCGCCTGAGCCAACTGTTCCCACGGATTCAATCGTGGAGGCGCGGGTCCACTGAAGTCGTTTGCCGAGTGCCACAGTTGAACAACGCTGGTCGCCGACCCGGCCGTCTTCCGGGTCCTAATGACCGGCGCCCACGCAAAGCTGTCAAAGTCTGACGATTTCACGCAATCGACGACGAAATCGATTTTCTCGCCGGGCTCCACGGTCACGGCATCGAGCGATGTCTCCACTGCGCCGTGCTTGATTGTCCACTCCTTAAAGGTCCCCTGGCGGCTGGAAATGATCCAACCGCGAACACCATCGCCTTTGTCGGCCGGGTGCGCGAGCTTTCCCTGAATTTCGATCTCACCCGCAATCGGTGAGACCCAGCGGCGAACGGCACAGCGTTTTAAGTCCGGGCCCGGATGACCGCCCGCGGCGGTGAGGTGCGCCCAGCCGAGCGTCTTGTTGGGGAGCGTCTCCGCGCCCCAATGTTGATCGATGAAGTGTTTGAACGGGTGAAATGCGACGAGTCGTTTCGCAGTGACGTCGAGCGACCCATATCCATAGTGCCAAGCACTCGCCACATCGTCGGCTGGATCGACACCATTCGAGCCGCTTACGAATTCCATGGCCGACTGCAATTCGTTCGTCGACGGATCTCGGGCGTAAACTCGCCGGTACAGCTTGCGGACTCGCTCGGTCGGTTTCAGCTTTGTGTCAGAACTTGCCAAAGCGCGTGCCTGAGACACCAGGAACGTTGAATTCATCGCAAACAGCGCCTGCTGAGGAATTGTCGTTTGCGGACGCTGCGGAGTGCTGACGTCTGGGCTGGCGAAATCAAATGTTCGAAACAACTGCGGCAGGTCCTGGCGATCAATGAACGCGTACACCGACCTCCGACTGCGCACGCCGTTGTCCTGAATATCAAAGCCTCGTCCCCCGATCGTGGAATCGAGATTACCCGCGACGGCCAGCCAAGAGTCCCGCATCGGCTCGAACTCCAGACGCGACGGATTCATTCTCCAAATGAGCTTGTTCTCCGGATCCTTTTCCTGCTGGTCGGGTCTGAGGACGCTGGCTTGTTGGTACACTGCCGACAAAAGAATCTCGCGATGCAACTTCTTGAGCGACCACCCGTCCTGCATCAAGCGGCCGGCCAGATAATCGAGCAGTTCGGGGTGCGAGGGTGGAGTGCCACGGATCCCGAAATCGCTGGCGGTGCGGACGATTCCGGCTCCGAAATGGTGCATCCAGACCCGGTTCACGATCACTCGAGCCGTCAACGGATTTTGCGGATTGGTGATATCGAGCGCCAGTTCCAGCCTGCCGCTGCCTTTCTTGAATGGTTTGCCACCTAAGTCTCCGACGGCCTGCAAAAAGTGACGAGAGACTTGCGTGCCCGGTCGCCCGGGATTCCCGCGGATAAAGACGACCGGCTCCACAGGCGTCGGCGAATCGTTGAGGACCATCCCGCGCGGCGGAGCGGCGGGCGAATTGATCCGCAAAGCCTCCAATTTGTTTTGCAGCCGGGCCAGCTGCTGTCGGTCCGCCAGATCGAGCACCCGTTTCAAATCCTCCGCCACGATGACGCCAGGGCCATCTTG